>JAEWVL010000006.1 GCA_023396665.1 Spirochaetota bacterium | reverse complement strand
TCGAAAACTCCATTATATTTGCCCCCTCTCGACGTGTGCCCTCAACTATCTGTGTGAACGTCATAGTTTTCGGGGGGATACGAAATAATACGAGATGGAGGAAATTGTAATGAAAAAATTAATTTTTTTCGTACTAATCGGACTGCTGCTGTCTGTTTTCAGCTGTGACGGAGGAAGCGATGAAGACTCATCAGGCGGGGGCGATGATGACCCCTGTCCGGTGACCGGCATCAGCGCAATGGGTGTCTACGATGATTTCGACACAGCCGCGTGCGATGTCGTAGCGGTCGGGAACTATGCATATGTAGCGGTCTATTATGATGACCCTTATGACGGCGGACTTGTCGTGATCGATGTGAGCAATAAAAACACACCGACGGTTGCCTCATCGTATCTGCCTGCAGGATCAACTGAATCATTGTATCCGAGCAGTGTTACTGTTTCGGGCAACTACGCCTATGTTGACGGCGGCAATGTGAGAGATTTTGTGCAAATCGATATTTCCGACCCCACTTCAGTTTCACTGGAGACCCAGGTGAACGGTTCGGGAGTCAGTGCGGATCTTTACGCTGATGGCGACAATCTGTATATGACCGATAATGATAACAATAAGGTCTACATGTTTGATGATTCAGAATTTTCACAGTTGGCCTCGTATACCGCAACCACGCATCAAGAATACTATGCGGTCAATTCCATCAGCGGCAACAGTAAGAGTATCTTCTGCGTCAATCATTACCATGTGCTGATTCTCGACAAACAGAATCTCACTTTGAAAAATGATCTCGCGTTCAGCTCGAGTCCCTATTATTTTGCCGATGACAACTACCTCTATGTCGCAGCCGATGGAGCCTTGCAGATATATTCGCTGGAAGACCCCTCGAATCCGGTTAAAGAGGGCAGCATAGCGATCGAAGAATCGGCAAAACTGGTGGTGACGAAGAACTGCGCGGTGCTGGTCTCAGGCGAAAATATCGCTTTGTTTGATGTGTCAGACAAGGCGAATCCGAAGAAGATCAGTGACAACAGCGTGTCGATCGGCGTCAACGGCATTTCTGTTGATGATCTCTATCTGTATGTTGCGGACGGGGGCGGCGGAAACGGCAAACTGAGAATTTATCAACTGCTCACCGATTAATCCGGGCATGCCCTTTCTTTGACAGTATAGCTTCAGTATACAAAACGGCTCCGAAATGGAGCCGTTTTTCTTTTCAGGGAACAGCTTTGACAATTTTCCTGTGAAAATAACTTGTCAATTAATCTTCAGAGGAGCCTCATGTCGCATTCGATAAGGAGATAGTGTTATGAAACCATCACAGAAACCCGTATGTCCGAATTTTTCATCCGGTCCCTGCGCCAAACGCCCCGGATACTCACTTGCTTCTCTCAGAGGCGATATACTCGGCCGTTCCCACCGTTCAGCGCTGGGCAAATCACGCCTGGCCGAATCCATAACGAAGGCGAAAGCGCTTCTCGGCATTCCCGAAGACTATCGTGTCGGTATCGTTCCCGCATCCGATACGGGCGCTTTCGAGATGGCGCTGTGGTCGATGATCGGTGCCCGCGGTGTCGATGTGTTTTCATGGGAGTCCTTCGGTGAAGGCTGGGCGAACGACATCAAGAAACAACTGAAGATCAGCGATCTTCGCCACTTCAGCGCCGATTACGGCAAGCTGCCCGATCTGACACAGGCTGACCCTTCGCGCGATATCGTCTTTACCTGGAACGGTACCACCTCGGGTGTAAAGGTTCCCGACGGCGAGTGGATAAGCGACAAGCGGGAGGGCTTGACGCTTTGCGATGCAACCAGTGCGGTATTCGCGATGGATATTCCCTGGGGCAAGCTTGACGTTGTCACCTGGTCATGGCAGAAGGTGCTGGGCGGCGAGGGCGCGCACGGTATGCTGGTGCTTTCACCCAGGGCGGTGCAGCGTCTGACGACATACAAGCCGGCATGGCCGCTGCCCAAGATTTTCAGACTGACCAAGGGCGATGCGCTTCTCGAAGAGATATTCGAAGGTTCAACGATCAACACCCCCTCGATGATCGCCAACGAGGATCATCTCGACGCGCTTGCATGGGCCGAATCGCTCGGCGGACTTAAGGGCCTGATCGCACGAAGCGAAGCGAATCTTTCAGTATTTGAAGCATATGTGGCGCAGCGAAGCTGGATACAGTTTCTAGCCGAAGAGAAACGATTCAGATCGAACACCTCGGTCTGCTTCAAACTCGATTTGAGCGCCGATCATGTAAAGGCGATGGTCAAACTGCTGGCTTCTGAAAAGGCAGCCTATGACTGCGGCTCGTACAAGGATGCACCGGCCGGATTGCGTTTCTGGTGCGGCGCCACGATTGAAAAATCAGATATTGAACTTCTGCTGCCCTGGCTTGACTGGGCCTATGAAGAAGTGAAGAAAGCCTGATTTTACATGACGAACCGTCCCCTGTCACGATCGGGGGCGGTTCGGCTTTATTCCGAAAAACTCCGGCAGAGCTGCCGTATATCTTTTTCCAGCCGGCAGAAAGCCGCATTGCCCCTTTTTATCTGTATTTTTATTGCAATAACAACAAATTGAAAAACCATGTTACAATGAGATGTTACGCCCTAATTGGCAGTATACCCGGCCAGCTCATGATATTTCGGCATTTGCGTTAACAGGACAGGGATACATGTTACAAAATAAAATACAAAGCCGTCAAGGCAGCATCGTACTCTACGGAGTCACGCCGCCGAGAGCGGAAACGCCGCAGGAAAAACAGAGTGAAATCGCGGAACAGCTTGTTCAGCGCATTACCGGGCTCGGCCTCGACGGCCTTGTCATATACGATATTCAGGACGAATCGACACGTATCTCCGAAGAGAGGCCTTTTCCCTTTATGGCGACTCTTGACGGATTTGACTACAGCGAGCGCTGTCTTCAATCACTCCCCATTCCGCGAATTGTGTACCGCTCGGTCGGCAAGTATAAACCTGAAGCGCTGCATGCCTTTTTTTCGGCCGACAGTTCCCGTTACCTCTCGGTACTCGTCGGTGTTCCCTCGATAAACGAGAAGCTGCTGATGACGCTCGATGAAGCCTATGCTATGTATGCAAAGCTGAATAAACCGATGCTCATCGGCGGCGTCACCATTCCCGAGCGCCACCGCCGCAAGGGTGACGAACATCTTCGCATTGCGGCCAAGCGAAACAGCGGCTGCAGTTTCTTTATTTCACAGGGGGTCTACGATCTTGACGCCGCGAAGAGTCTGATCTCCGATTGTTATTACCATGCACAGCAAAGCGGCGGCGATGTCGCTTCTCTCATATTCACGTTTACACCCTGCGGAAGCGTAAAGACGCTGCAGTTCATGAAGTGGCTCGGCATCAGCGTTCCCCGCTGGCTCGAGAACGATCTCATGCACGCATCGGATATTCTCGAAAAATCGCTGGATGTCTGTGTGTCTAACTGGCGGGAACTCAAGGCTTTTGCCGACGAGAAGGGCATATGTATCGGTGCGAATATCGAGAGCGTCTCGATTCGAAAAGTTGAAATCGAGGCTTCGATCGAGCTGGTGAAGCGGATACGTGCCTATGCACCTTGAGTCTTTTCATACAGCCGGCTGAACGGCCGCTCCGTTTACCCTCCATGTTTTCTTTTAAACCTGATTGCCCTGATTTTTCCCGCAGCATGACTGCAAATGGCTCCCTGATAATTCATAAAAGTGGCACTTCCGTATCTTTATTAATTGTGCTAGATTGCTTTTGACGGGGTGATGCTGAATATCCCCCCGCAAAAAAAGCATTGTCAGGAGAACACGATGAAAAAAGTCACACTGGGAAAAACCGCACACAATGTGAGCATAATGGCCCTGGGCTGCCTGCCCTTCGGCACAAAACTTACGAAGGAACAGTCTTTTGAGATTCTTGACTACTATACTTCGCAGGGCGGTTCGTTTCTCGACACCTCGAACAACTATTCGTTCTGGGAGCCGAACGGTAAGGGCGGCGAGAGCGAAACGATTCTCGGCCAGTGGTTTCGCGAGCGTCAAAACAGAAAGGATATCTTTCTTGCGACCAAGGTCGGGGCCTATCCGCTTGATCGCGACGCTTTTATGAACTACAAGGGCGAGGGCAACCCCTGGGTCGATCTGACCGAAGGTCTTTCGAAAAAGGCGATCTTCGCGGCTGTCGACGCGTCGCTTGCGCGTCTCGGCACCGATTACATCGATCTGTATTATGCGCACGTCGATGCGCGTCAAAATAACATCGAAGAGACCCTCGGCGCCTTTGAAGAGCTGATTAAAAGCGGCAAGGTGCTCAACATCGGCTGCAGCAACTACAAGACCTGGCGCATGGTCGAGGCGAAGATGACGAGCCGCGCGCATGGCTGGACAGAGTATTGTGCCAATCAGCTGTTCTACACCTATTTTCAGACCGAGCGCGGGGCACCCATCGGCGATCAGGGAGGCGACGAGCTTATCGATTACGTGCGCACACATCGCGATGTGACGCTTCTGGGTTATACGCCGCTTCTGTGGGGTTCGTACACCAGACCCGAAAAATACGGCGAGATCGATCGTCTGGCTCCCTACAGAAGACCCCAGAATGAAGAGCGCATGCGACGACTGAAGCAGGTCGCTGCCCAGTGCGGGGTTTCGATCAACGAGGTCATCTACGCCTGGATGATGCAGTCGGATCCCGTGGTGATTCCGCTTGTGGCTGTTTCAAGGATGGATCATCTGAAGGAGGATCTGAAAGCGGTCGATCTTACTCTCTCCAATGAGCAGATGCGGACGCTGAATGCGCCTTTGAATTGATGTGCCGATACTGCGGTATTTCGTGTAAAACCCCTGTTCATCATTACGCAAATACTTCCTTAGACACCCCTTCTTCCTCCGGGAGAAGGGGTTTTCCCGATGTGACCTCCTGTCAATTTGCCAACGAAATCCAAATACTGGCCGATAGGCCAATTTACAATATG
>JAEWVL010000005.1 GCA_023396665.1 Spirochaetota bacterium | reverse complement strand
AACATCCGGTTTTGATGACCTGCACCTGTTCGCTCATGCCATGCTTTTCAATTTCCTTGCGGAGATTCTGGAAAATCAAATCGGCCCGACTTGATTCACAGCCTGTTCCGCCGCACACTAATATATAACTTCTGTATCCCATGAGTGTTCCCCCTGGCTATTTCTGGTTGATAATATCAATCGACGGTCTGTCGAAGACATACTCTGAAACGAGTTTCTTTTCAATAATATGCTCTGAAACGATTCTCTTTGCGATGTCCGCATTGACTTTGTTGTAAACAGTCGCGGGCATGCCCGGGACACGGACTTCAACAGTCGGCTCGTAATTACAAAAGCCCATACAGCCTGTCTGTTTGACTACAACGTCGGTAAGCGCATTTGCATCTATCTGTGACAGAAAGGCATCGAGAGCATCCTTGGCACCGGCGGCAATTCCGCAGGTTCCCATCCCGACGATAATCTCAACTTCCTTTCCTTCGAGCACGCGCTTCTGAATTTCAGTTTTCTTATTTTCTCTGAGCTTTCTAAGCTCTTCAAGGGTTACTTTTGCCATTGATTATGCCTCCAATTGTAATTCTTCTTCCTGTGACAGGAAAAAATCGTTCATGAGCTTCAGCGCCTCCGCATCGTTCAATGAACCAAGAGCGTCTCTCAGCTGTGAACGGGTCACGCTATAGCTTCTATTTCCCTTTTTATGCATAATTGCCAGTTCGTAATCGCCGTCAAAAATCATCAGCGACCGAAAAGTTCCCGGCAAATCACCAAATGGCGGACAATCGATTGACGAAGCATCGAGAGTAAACGAAAGTGAGGTACCCTCACCCACCATCGATGCGATATCAAAAGTACCGCCCGTTGCATCAACCGACTGCAGCAGAAACGGTATGCCCAGCCCCACCTTTCTGTGCGCATGTTTTTTACCGTTCGTATAAAAAGGATCACGAACACGCTGCAATGTATCTGCATCCATTCCGCATCCGTCATCACCGATGCAAAAGGAGAGAATAGTGCCGTTCTCAATAATATCGAGCATGATAAAGGAAGATTGTGCCTCTATCGAATTCTGAACAATATCGGTGAGATAATCGGCAATAGTAAGCTGCATCAGGCACCTTTGAACTTGGCAATGATCTTTGGCAACTCGTCTGTAGTCACTTTACCGAAAACTTCTCCGTCAACTGTCATAACCGGTGCAAGACCGCAACAACCGATACAACGAACGGCCTCGAGAGAAAACTCACCGTCTTCTGTTGTCGAGTTCACAGGAAGAGAAAGAAGTTGCTCGAAATTACGCAGAAGATCCTCACCGCCCTTCAGGTAACAGGCGGTTCCCATACAGACCTGAATTTTGTGCTTTCCCGGTTTATTGAGCTTAAAGAAGTGATAAAACGTGATTACCCCGTAGATTTTGGCCAGGGGCACATCAAGCCGACTTGAAAGCTCGATAGCCACGTCCCTCGGTATGTAACCATACTCCTCCTGCACCTTGTGCAGAATCATGATAAGGTTCCCGGGTTTGTTCTTCCACTCGCTCAAGAAAGAGTCGAGCGATTCGGACAAAACAACAGCATCCGATGCCTTTTCAAACATAGATTCCTCCTACGATAGTGAGATATTTGATAAAGCCTTACTCTCCTTAATCCACCGCAAACATCTGCACGAGGGAGGTTTTCAGGTTCTCTTTACCGATCTGGCGGCTTCTCAGTCGGGAAATGCGGCGATATTTCAAAATATACCCTTTTTTCGCACATTTTCTGCCGAGCAGCCGATACAGGGTCAGACTTTTCCCGATAAATCTTTTTTGCAAGAATATTTAGTGATTTTTTTCACAAAAACAAGCTCCATTTTTTTTACATCCGGTGAATACTGTTTGACAGTCCCCGGAAACAGTCCGTTAATGTGGCGCTGGACAGGTTACGCGAGCATACATCAAATTTCATCCGGATAATCGATCATAGCTTCAAAGGGGGGGTAATGGATTTCACGTATTCGTCTGCCAAAAAAGGTAACTGCACGGTGATTATGCTCGGCGGCGCACTTGATGCGAAAAATGCTCCGGCATTTGATAAAAAGCTGAACGAAGAACTGCTGAAAAAACCTTCTGTCGTTGTCATCTCGTTAAAACACGTCGATTATATCGCAAGTGCGGGCATGGGCGTACTGATTAACTGCAACGAAAAGCTGTCCCGTGAAAAGAAGGATCTTCGTCTGTGTGAACTCTCCCCCAAAGTGGAAAAAATAATAACAATGCTCGGCTTTACCAATTTTTTCGCGATTTACCCCTCAATCGAAGATGCGCAAAAGGCCTGATGAACGCCCTTTCCTACAGTCTGACACGTACATTTGAGTCGCTGGATATCTTCAGAAACAAGCTCGCGGCCGATCTGGCTGCCGGAGGTATCGGTGAAAGCGACGCATCTTCCATTGAGTTGTGTCTGTATGAAGTGATAGCCAATATCATTGAACACGAAGAAGCTCCCCCTTCCGACCCGAACATTCTAATCAGCGTTTCTCTGGGCACCGATGAATCAGTCAGCTGCACTCTTGTCTGGCAGGCAAGAGAATTCGATCTAACACAACGGCCCCTTCCCGATCTTGAACGGCATTTCGCACAGGGGAATAAAAACGGACTAGGCATTTATATTATTCACACGCTTATGGACAAACTCGAATATAATCATAACGGTAAATGCAGCATGCTTACTATGGAGAAAAACCTGAAACACAGGGTAAAGCGGTAAATACAGCATTCCCGGTCATGACGCCCTCACTCAAACAGAAAACCACAAATCTTTCTTTTCGATTATTTCAAAAAGGCGCTTTTCAAAGGCGTCGACCTCAAAATAGTAACGGGTCGAGGGATTACCCCTGAAGATCACCGTATAC
>JAEWVL010000458.1 GCA_023396665.1 Spirochaetota bacterium | reverse complement strand
GCATAACATTTTTCTATGTTGCAATTATTTCCAGTATTGCCAACAAAACCGCCAATGCGATCAACTCCATAAACATTACCGCTGGCGTAACAACGGGTAATAATTAACGCACAGGGGTTGTTGGTGGGGGTGATGCTGCCATCACTGCCGATAAAACCGCCTATGTTAGTATTCCCTTTAACCTCACCTCTAGCGTAACAATCGGTAATCTGCACAGCGGCAGTATTCCAGCCTATAAGACCCCCTACATATTGACAGTCTTCAGCACTCACGTTACTTGTAGATGAACATTTGGTAACCTCGGCATTTGTTTGGTTTTGTCCAATCAAGCCACCGACATAATTGAAGTTGCCATCGACAGTTACTTTACCTCGTGAATGGCAATTTGATATTGATATGTTATTCACACCACCTGAATTACCTCCGACAACTCCACCGACGTAACTTTGTGAACTGTGGATTTCTACATAAGAGTAAGAATCGCTTATTATTGCATAGTTTGTATTTGAAGCGGCCAGGCCACCTGCGTATATACCTGTGCTTATTACCTTGCCGTATGAATAACATCCAGTTACAGTTGCAGTTGTAATTACATTACCAATATTCGATCCCACAATACCCCCCACAGTGCCATTAGCCTTGATCACCGTGTTGCGATTCTTATCACCAACTTTACAGTTGCTGATGATTCCTCCATTATTTTCTCCGGCGATGCCGCCGGCTTGGTAAGTACATTCGATGCTTCCGTTAAAAGAACAGGAGATAATTTTTGCACCGCTTTCCAAAGCTCCAGAAATTCCTCCAACTTTTTGATAACCGGAGACAGAACCAGTGAAAGAACAGCACTCGATGAGGGCATCGTTACCATCTGATACAGCAGCAATACCCCCAAATTGGATAACCACCGAAACTCCGTCATAGTTAATTGAGCCTTCAATATCGCATTCTCTGATAATACCTTTGTTGGTGCCCACAAGAATTGCTATTATACCAACACCGGCGCTTATTGGGGCATTCACGCTTAGATTGAAACCGTCGATTATGCCACCTGCTACAAGAGTACGGATAAAAGCGCTGTTGGATGCAGCAATATTGATATTCTCCGCAGTGACCGTATGATGGTTTCCGTAAAGCTTTCCGCTGAAAATGTTATTCACAGGCACCCAGTTCGCGTAGCCTTCGGCAGCAAGATCAATATCATCCATCACCTGGTAATTGGCAGTGGTATCCCATTCTATAGGGTAGCCTGTTCCCCCTCGTATCGCATTCATATCTTCGGCCGTATAGATGAAGAGCCAATCGAGACCGGCATAGGAACTTGAGGTATTAATCGTGAGCTTCGATTTGGGCGATGCGTTTCCCGCCGCATCGAAGCACTGTATCGTAAGCGGGTAAACGGTGTCTGCGGCAAGTCCGGAGACATTCACAGACACGGCATTGCCCGCGAGCGTCTGTGTGACACCGTTGCAGACGACATCGATATGATCGAGATCGTCATCAGACGGCAGATACCATTTGACAGTGGCCGACGAGGTCGTCGTACGCAGAGAATGCACACGCACCTCGCCCGGAGCCGCATCGACATAGGGAGCAGGATCGGGAATAACTCGCAATGTATAGTTTCGCGACTGTCCCATCTTTGTCGTGACGCTGATCACCACGTCTTTCGAAAAATCGCCCGTGTAATTTGTTTCACCGTAGGCGACGGCTTCGCCGTTAAACGAAATCGTGTCGCCCATGTACTCGAAGCTCGCGGTGAGTTTTTTCAGATTTGCCGAAGTGGGCACCTTTACCTCGATAAGGCCATTGTCGTCGATGATTTGCGGTTTGCAGTCTTTTTCGCTGTTAGCGAACGAATCGTTATCCCCCCCCCTGAAAACAATGCTCTTCAGCAAATAGGGCGAGACCTTGTAGTCGATGTAGGTGCCGTCAGATGCGCGCACACGCATGCGCAGCGGCTCGCTGAAGTCTCACACGGTCGAGCCGCTGACAAAGGCGCTTTCTGTGCCCTCGCTGTCGACGACATACACGCTCGCGCCGGCGGTGTTGATGCCGTCGAGCTCTATGTTGGGCACGAGCCGGTAGCCTATTTTTTTAAGGAGCGATTGCGGCAGGTAGAACCACACCGACGAGAGGCGCATCTCGTGCTGCGCGCCGTCTTTGTCGAGATCGATAATGATGTCAGAGATACTTTCTTCTGTGAAGCTGTCGTTACGGCTCTGTAAAAATGAGTATCGGCTGAAATAGGCGTCGGGCTCTTTCGCGCTTACGTTAAAGTCTTCGCTTTTGCCGTCGTAAGAGTAGATGGTGTAGCGTTTGTCGTCAGCGAAATTAACGATGTCCTTGCCGCTGGTCTGCCGCGCGCGATCGATAAAAAGGGCATAGCCCTCTATCTCGTGCGAGGGGATAAGTTTGCTGAAATCGGTAGAGTGAGGCACCACGAGCAGCCGGTCCTTCCGGCCTTCGGTGACTATGAAAGCTTCGGTGTCGAAACCGAAATTGTCGTTAAATTCGGGCGAGAGATAAAAGCGCTCGATCTCGCGCTGCGACAGTATGTCAGAGAAATTCTGGCGGCCGCAGGCAGTCAGTGAAAGCAGCAGAAGAAAAAGGAAAAAATGCATTACACGCTTAATCATGCAAGAACTCCGACGCTGTGTTTTCTGCGACATCGAGCCCTTATCGGCATGCGAAACCCCACTGAAGGCAAAGCTATAGATAATCCCTAAGGCGGTGGTAAGTTTTACAGTTTTCGTGACGCAATTGATATAGGAAATCTCAAAAATTGGTACTAACAACCCGAACAAAAACAATAGCAACGAAAACCGAAGAACCAGACATTGCGGTACCTGGAAATCGAGCTTCTTTACAGATTTAACAAGATTTGGCAAATTGTCAATTATTTTCCGGCAGATGCGGTACTTTCGCAAGGGGGCGGAGGTAAAAATAAACACTAACTTTCAAGTGTATCTTTTTGTTCGGATTACATAACCTATATGACTTGAAACTTGAAAAGCCAGCGCTATTGAGGAACTTTTCGTTTCCAAGCTGAAGTTACACAGAATCAAAACATATCAGAACTAATCGAAGCAAGCCACAGCGTTATGGGTTACTCATTGCAATTTCAAAATCTCATCCTTTGAAAGACCGGTGAACTCGATGATGTCAGAAACAGGAAGTCCTTTCCGCAACATTTTTTTAGCAATTTCGAAAGAGTTCTTTTCGATACCTTTCTGAATTCCTTTTTCAAATGAATAGTCGAGCCGGGCTTTTTCGTCCATGGCTGCGCGTTTTCGAATATCGTATTCGGAAAGGAGCGTTTTGTTCATAGAAAGTTTATCGATTTTTTCAAAAACTTTTCCCATCCCGGGTTGTTTATCGACGATAGTTCTCATGATCTCTTCTCCTATTGATTCGGTGTTCTGTATGATATACAACCATGTCTCAAGTTTGTCATCAAAAAGACCGGTGGCATTGAATTTTCTCAATTCAAGAAAGTGTATCTCCAAATCTTCTGTAAGCTGAATATCATGATTGTTACGGGCAACGACATCGAAAATGCTATGGTAATCAGGTGAATCTATCAGGTCAAAATCGATAAAATTAATCGAATAAACACGTTAAAGCAGATGGTATTCATCACCCCGTGAAAGCTGAGAGGTGTAGGTCTTGGCCCAATAGTAAAGAGCCCGCTTAACAAAGAAACTCTGGGAAAAGGCCTGCATCTCGATGATAATCTGCTCACCACCCTCATTGACTGCTCTGATGTCGAAAATTGATGTCTTGTCTGAGACAATCTCTTTCGGTATCTCGGGATTAAGAATAGTAAGCTCTTTGATACGAAGACCTTCGGGCAGGTCGAGTACCGCGTTTACCAGATCGACAAGAATATCAGGCTCTCCGGTGAAGAGCGTTTTAAAGATAAAGTCTGATTTTAAACTTAAATATGCCATAGGCATAAGAATAACTCGATATAAACATATGTCAATGAGATATTAATTACACATGCACTTAAAAGGTTGTGACTGCCAACTAAAAGGTATAAAGCAATTGCGCAGAAGACCCAGATTCGCAAGTCGCAAACAAATCCGCTCGAGATCGCACAGGTTGACGACACCAACGATGATTCTTTGATGAAGCTTGAAGAGATAAACGAGAAAATCAGCAGTATCTATGCAGAGATGGAGTTGATTTATATAAATGTCGTAGAATAGTCTTCTTATCTGAAAATTCGAAAAACCGGGTAAAGAATTTTTGATATGATCTTTACCGATTGATATTTTTCGAATTTCGTTATTGAGGCGGAGGAGTGAACGCCGGTTGGGAGTAATGAGATAAAAAATATTCTTATCGACAAGTACTCATTATTTGAGTACTTTGAATTATGTATAACGTTGTTATCAAAAACAAGGTTTTAAAAAGTGTATCAAATATGCCGAAAGAGCAGCAGATTAGATTTGCACTATTAGTCGACAGTTTGAAGAATGATGGCCCATTCAGAACCGAATTTCCCAATTACAATCCGCTCGGTGAAAATGAATTTCATTGTCACCTTTCACACAAATGGGTTGCGTGTTGGAAATGGGTAAAGGATACGATACTAATCGAGGTGTATTATGCAGGCAGTCGTGAAAATGCCCCGTATTGAACCGATAACCATTAAAGGGGAAACGATTCCCGAAAATGTGATCTCTTTTTTAAAACAACAGGGTGAAGTCACAATTCTCGATGACGACACAGTACTGATCGAAGAAAGTGATTGGTACAAAAACATTACTGATGAAATGACTCCGGGGATCGTGCTTCGGACATTCCGGAAAATGAAAGGTCTTTCGCAGAAAGATCTTGGATTACTGGCGGCCGGTCTGTCGAAACAGAATATTTCAGATATGGAAAAAGACCGCCGTACCATAACGAAAGAGAACGCCCGAAAATTCGCGGAAATTTTCGGGACCGAGTACAAGAGGTTTCTGTAAGGGTTTTTCTATGCGGTTTTTTCAGCAAGACCTGTTGCAAGAACAACCGCGGTTAATACAAGCATTTCCGTACCAACAGGTTTCGCCTTGATAAAACCGGCACGCTTCATTTCCATATACGCGAATGCCAGCAACAGCCGAAGAAGAAACTCGATGTTCTCATAGGATATGCCCCTTTGGGAGTGAACAAGAACAAGGCCGAGAAGGTTTGTTTCTTTCAGCTTGCCCGGTAACTTTCCCGGTCAATGGAATTATAATCTTACAAATATCCCCTTCAGTCAACTACGGCTTTGCATTTGAGTACAGTTAAACAAATTTGACAAGATTTCTACCAGATGCCACTTGAGGTCACAAATTGTGACCTCAAAGAACCGTTTTCTTCAGAGCATTATTAAAAACTCTCTTCATTATTGAATCTTTACCGACAGTCTTTTCCCAAGCGATTTAGCTACTTTGACCAGAGTTGACAGCTTAATGTCCTCGGAATGATTTTCGATTCGTGAGATTGCGCTTTTAGTTGTTTTAATGCGCCTTGCAAGTTCGTCCTGTGTGATGCCGCTTTTTTCACGTTCATTTCGAAGCATGACACCTATTTTAAATTCTTCAAGACCCGTATCGTAATTTTCAGCGAATTCGGGATCATTCATCTTTCGTTTTGAAATATACTTTTTAAGATCGCTCATTTGTTCACTCTCTTTAAATAGTCCAGTCGAAGCTTTTCCGCCTTTTCTATTTCAACTGGTGGAGTTTTTTGTGTCTTTTTAATAAAGCCATGAGTCAGGACGACTACTGAATTCCCCTTCATGAAACACAGCAATCTGTAAATATCTGTACCTGATTGAATTCTGCATTCCCATAAATTGGTATTAACGAGCTTTTTGAAATAGCTTGTTGGAACAATCGGCAACTCTTCAATAATTTCCAATACCCACGCAACCTTCTGCGCTGCTTTTGCCGGCAATGAGTCCAAAAACTCTTCTATCGGACACTTTCCTTTTTCTGTTCGATAAAATTCAATCTGCCGTTTCATTATTTCAAGTTAGCACGCAAGTGAACCTTGTCAATTATTTTATTGAGAAGAAAGGGGGGGATACACCTTTCACAAGCAATGGCTGAAAAACTCAGAACGAAAATGCTCTCAGTGCCTCAGCGCCTCAAAACCAGATGAGCCATTATCTCTGCGCATGTTTTTGCTGTTTGACAAAAATCGATTATTTTTTGTTTCTTTCAGCTTGCCCGGTAGCTTGTCCGGGCAATGAAATGATGATCATAACTGTCGATGCGATTGGTTAGTACATTAACACAGTCGTCATAATTTTTAAAAATTTGTTGAAATGGGCAACAAACTTCTCTTACTTGCCATCTGTATGGAAACGAAAAGCACAGCCAAAACCCTTTCGAGAAAAACACTGCAAGGCACCATGTCGCTCAGCTACGCGAGCAGCCTTGTGTTTGTCGTGTGGTTTCTCGTCTGCTCACCGCAGCCGCTTTTCAACGTGTTTATTCGAAACTACCTTCAGGTCAGCTCGTTCGAACTGGGGCTGCTCATCGGTACGGTCTCGTTTCTCGGCGTTTTTCAGCTTGCGGGCATCCCCATCTTTCGGCGTCTCGAGACACCGAAGTGGTTCTGGCTCAGCTGCCACCTGCTTCACCGGCTGAACGCCTTCGTCATGGCGGGCAGCGCCTTTCATGTCGCGAGGGGAGGAAACCGCAAGAGTGCCTACTGGATTATCTTCGTAACGATGGTCATCAGCTGGATTCTGACAAACATCAGCTCGTCAGGCTGGTGGGACTGGATGGCGGACATTATCCCCCCGAAAATACGTGCGCGTTTTTTCGCCACACGCTCGTCGCTTTCGAACATCGTCAACATAATCTGGTTTTTCGCCGTATCGCTCGCGATCGATCTCGTTGACCAGTCAAAAGTCTTTTACGTTTTCGGCGTTGTCTTTCTTGTCGCCGGTGTCTGCGGCCTCATCGACATACTGGTGCATCTGCCCATGCCCGCGATGCGAAAACCGCGCGCACGCACCTCGGCCTCGCTGAGCGCGCTGCTTGAACC
>JAEWVL010000394.1 GCA_023396665.1 Spirochaetota bacterium | reverse complement strand
GCTCTTGAGCGCATTCCACAATTGACTGTTTCGCGTGAAGGGGATGATTTTTCTCGAGTACACTCCGGAACATGGGTGTTGTTGCCGTTGAAAAGCGGAAACTATAAAATAGAAAATGAAATCATGCAATTTGCATATATTGATCGTTCCTCAATGTTCCGAATGCCTCGAGAACAGAAACTGTATTTCGAACAGAGTAATCTTATTGTGCTGCCACTTCCCCAGGGGGCCCCTCTCGATTTTGACGGTGCGGTAGGTGATTTTAAGGTTTCACTGACCCCGTCATCGCTCATAACCGAAGTTGAAAAGCCGGTAATCGCAGAAATTTCAGTAAGCGGACAGGGTAATTTTTATTCATTGGTATCCCCGGAATTTTCACCCGTAAAGGATGTTCAGTTTATGCCGCTTGAAAAAAAGGACTCATTCCGGGTCTCTGGAAACTCACTAAGTGGAAGAGTCGTTTTCCGCTGGCAACTTGTACCCTTACGTGAAGGGGATATACTGATAGACGGCGTTACTCTCTCATTTTTTGATCCTGTTAAGAAGCAATATCGAAGTGAAAGCAGTCAGCGCTTGAATCTCTCGGTTTCAGCACAGACAAACATTACAGAAAATGATGCGAACGCCGGAGATGAAACAGTCTCCCTCAAATCATTTGTTTTACCTGGTTTGGGTATTATTAGTATATTTGTTGTTTTTGGAGTTTTATTCTTTTTTCTTGTCAGGCGGGATCGAATTATTGCTGATGTGGCCGGAACTTCTGATTTTGCAAAAATGAAGTCCGCTATCGGCAAGGAATTAATATCAGACAATAAGGAAACTGATCACGGTTTTCTTTGTGATATGTATATAAGAAAAATCCGTACAGCAGCTGCCTCGAAAGAAGAAAAACCTTTGGTTTCAGCAATAGAAAAAGCACTGAAGTATTTAATAAAAGAACAAACATTTTCCGCAGAAATAGCAGCAAAGCTGGATTCCATACAGGACTATCTCAACAGGTCTCGTTATGGGGGTGTCACCACTTCAGACGAAGTGCTCGCAGAAATAAAATCGTATATAATCGCGGCTTTATTGCGGGTAAAACGCTCATGAAATGATCGTATCCTCGCCTATATTCGGTTTTTGCGTGATTTGGGTGAAATTATGTTTGTATTCAAAAATATTTATTTTGTTTTTATCTTCGTCTTTGCATTTTCCCAAAATTCATCAAGTTGCTTGAGTGAATTTTGGGTGAAATCACTGCCGTTTGCATGTATTTGTTCTTCTACTAATTTAAATCTGTCAGTGAATTTTTTTACAGAATGTTGCAGAGCTCCCTCCGGATCAATTTTAAGAAATCTGGCGACATTAACCAGTGAGAAAAGTATATCCCCGAACTCATCAAACATCTTTTCTTTATCGCTTTCGTTGATAACTTCTTTCAGTTCGGCGACTTCTTCATCGATTTTTGCTACAGCTTCGTCTGTTCGGGAAAAATCGAATCCGATACGTGCAGTTTTTTCCTGTACACGGAACGCCTTTAATAGTGCCGGCAGGTGTTTGGGCACGCCCTCGAGTATAGAGCGTGAGGGATCTTTTTCCTTTTTCTTTAGTTTTTCCCATTTGACAAGTACTTCGTCTGAATCAGCAACACTATCATCCGAAAAAACATGCGGATGCCGAAAGACGAGCTTTTTCGCGATTCGATCCGCTATGTCATCTATCGTGAATCGACCTTCTTCTTCCGCGATTTCAGCATGTGCATAAATCTGATACAGGACATCACCAAGTTCTTCGACAATCTCTTCGTCTTTTCCGGAATCAATCGCGTCAATAGCCTCATAGGTTTCTTCGATCAGATATTTTTTCAGCGAATCATGGGTTTGCTCTCTGTCCCAGGGACATCCCCCCGGAGCGCGAAGGCGGTGAGAAATTTTCTTCAGTTCGAGTAATTTTTGATTTGTCATCTGTTTAATCCTGGGTTTGGAAGTGGCATAATAAGAGATTAATCCCTTATTATCGCTATCGCGTCAAGATCGAACCCTGCTGATCCGTTTTGCGGATATGGATCGTATATGGGTGAATTGTCGGTGTCAAATGTATTCCCATCTCCGATTATATCGATTATTCGGATGTGTGTTATGCGTTTCCCTTCCATTTCTGGGATGGCTGCGATATCAAACACAGTGCCGTAGCCTTGCGGATGTATTCCGCTAAAACCTGTGTAGTTGTTATTGATGTCATATACGTTTTCAAAGTCAATTGTACCATATTCAGTGACGGGTGCGGATGTTTTGGATGATGTATGAAAGCGATAAAAATCAGTTCCGTTAGCGCTGATTTCAACAAAGGCCAGTTCCAGAAATTCGCTGCTGAAAGAATTTTCAAATACCGCAAAGTCAGCTCCCATACGGTCTTCGATTTGTGTTTCAAAGGAGAGGGTGATGCTTCCCCCGTCACCGAGACAAACAATATCATACGAATCTCCCTTTGCCGGGCCAAGCGCCTTTTCGGGGGTTTGCCATTTGTTGTCACAGTTTGCTCCCGGGCTGTAATCGTTGTAGAATTTCGCCCAGCCCGATATTTTTGAACTGTTCATGTGAATTGCCCCGGGGAAATCGCTGTCTTTTTCATCATGTGCGATACCTGAGTCAGATTCGGAAAAATCACAACTGAAAAACATGAAGGATACGAGGCAAGCGATTATACACATCTGTATTGATAATGCAGTATTTCCATCTGGCCAGATAGTGTATCGTAATCCGTAAAGTGCTTTATCGTGATCTTTTATCATTTTATTATCCTGGTTTTCATGAGTTCACCATTTCTCAAGCGATTATTTTGGCAAGAATTCTTTATGGAAACCTCGAATAATTGCATCCAGAGATAATTATTCGAAGTTCTCATTTGAATCATTCACGGTTCTGTTTGTAATTAGTAATATGAGATTTCCCGCAATAAATAAGTACATCAAATTAATGTGAGAAATGAAGCGGGAGAGTATATGCTAATGTGCGACTAAACGTATGTCGGGTTGTTTGGGTAAAGGTGACTTGGTATAATATCCCGAAGAAATACTATGATACAAGCTTAATCCTCGAATCCTGTTTATGTTGAGAAAACTTACCATTTGAATTTTGTGGATGAAATTTTCGGAAAAATGAATTAAAAATCGAAATTCTTCTATTTAATACATGAACATGATGCAGCAAATGCTTAAAAAAAATAATTTGACAAAAATGCGGAAAGGCTAAGCAATCTTTGTCGGACGTATTATGT
>JAEWVL010000391.1 GCA_023396665.1 Spirochaetota bacterium | reverse complement strand
GCTCTTGAGCTGCGCACGCACACCGCCCATGGGAGCAAAGCCCCTCGTCACCACCGCATACACGGCGGCTCCCTCATCAAATTCAGTTCTGTCGAGAAAATCCATCACCGGTTTCGGCATGCCGAGAAAATACAGCGGAAAGCAGAGTATTATTCTGCCCGCGTGTAATCGGGTATTCTCTTTTCGCAGTTGCGAGACCATCGACACGATATCGCAATTACCGAACGATGCGCCCAGCATACGAGCAAATACCAGAGAGTTTCCGGTTCCCGTAAAATAACAGACAATCGTTTCTTTTGAGTTCATTTTAATTCTCTCCTAATAGTTTACTGCTAATTGTTATTGTATCAGGCAAAGCAGCCCCAACTTCGAAGCAGCGCATCCAAACCGGCCAAATGATAATCAAGAACGTCTCCGAGCAGAGAGGCCAGATCTTCACGTTTTGCGAAATCGAGAACATGATCGCTCATCAGACGAACGATATTTTTGTAATACAAACGAATAAGCGCGAGCCGATCTTCGCTCAGTATTTTTTCAGCCACGGCCGCGGGCAGGGGCAATGAACGCAGCCATCCTGTAAATAATTTGACCAGCCTTTCAACCAGCATGTCTCCGCCGCTTTGCCGCAACACGATGACCCAGTACAGCGGATTTGCTGCCAAAATGGAAATCAGCTCATCGCGAAAACGCTTCTGTGTTTCCGACAGAGACAGTATCGGCTGTCCGTGAAAGGCTTCTATTTTTCTGTCAAGAGCGCCGAGCATCATATCAAGAGTCTCTGCCGGAACCGCCGCATCATAGAGTGCCTGCTTGTCGATAAAATAGCGGTATATGTTTCCCGTCGATACATCGGCTATGCCTGCGACATCGCTCATCGACGCATCGCGAAAGCCTTTTTTTGCAAAGACCTCAAGCGCCGCATCGATTATCGCGCTTCTTGTCTTTTCTTTCAGTTTCTGAGCCACTTCTTTGTTTCCTTTTTCGCAAAATCCGGGTTTCAGGTCTTTCAGATCCGTCTTTGGGATCGATTTCTTGCTAACTTATGGATTGTTATCCACCTAATCTAATAATGAATAATGAATACACTATTCATGTCAACTATTTTTCTCTACTAAAACAAGTGTAAGTTGATTGAATATTGGGCAGGGTATTTCAAACTGACCGGTGATGACGATGCAGAGATTAAAAGCGCTTCTCGACAAAGCGTATGAAATGTACAACAAGCCCTCGTTTATCGAAGATGACCCGATACAAATTCCCCATCGTTTTTCGCGACGTGAGGATATCGAAACGGCCGCATTTCTGACCACCCAGATCGCCTGGGGAAAAAGGCGCATGATCATCAACAGCGCCGCAAAACTGATGGATCTTATGGATAACAATCCCAGCGATTTTATCCGCTCCGCATCTGCAAAGGATATGATGCGGCTCGATTGCTTTGTTCACAGAACCTTCAATGCGGATGATTGCCGCACCGGAATACTCTGTCTGCGTCATATCTGCAAGACCCACGGTTCTCTGGGAAATTACTTTGAGAAAACATTTGCGAGAGAGAAAAGCGTATTTTCAACGCTCGCGCAATTCAGAAGAGATTTTCTCGCTGCAGATCATGAACCGCGCTTTACACGCCATATTTCAGACGTTACAAGAAACTCAGCGGCAAAACGCCTCAATCTTTTTCTCGTGTGGATGTGCCGAAAGGACGGTCGGGGAGTGCACTTCGGTTTGTGGGATATTCCCGCTTCTGCGCTCATGATTCCCCTCGACATTCACGTAGGAAATGTCAGTCGCAGCCTCGGATTGTTATCCAGAAAACAGAATGACTGGAAAGCCGTCGAGGAGCTGACCAACAATCTTCGCCGTTTCGCCCCCGAAGACCCGACAAAATACGACTTTGCGCTCTTCGGAATGGGCGTTCTGGGAAACCTCGAACTGTTCAAAACCTGATCTCCTGTCTTTCCTATTTCAGGATCTCATATTCGCAATCGATGTACAGCCGCAGGGGTATCTCACCCGGGCTTGGTTTCAGTTCTTCCATAGTGGCTTCGGCCGGGAAAGCAGCCATCTCCCGGCGCTGTACCACATTGCCGACCATGTCAGGATGATAGCCGGAATTCTCATTTACAGAGATGAGTTTTCCCAGCTTCAGACCCATCTCTTTTTCATATTGCTTTGCCTTGGCCAATGAAGCTTCGATCGCCAGTGAGCGCACCTTCTGCTTGTGCTCGGGCATCTTCGTCGAATAAAAATTGAAATCGCCCACACTGTTCACCCCGGCAGCGACAGCGGTATCGACGATGTCAGAAATGAGATCGAAATTCTGAAGCTTAACGGTGATACTGAGCGAGGTTGTGTAACCGATTATTCTGCTGCCATATTCGTTCTCGGGGTAATTCGGGGTGATATTGATTCTTCCGTACTCGATATTCTTTTCAGTCACACCAAGCGCAGCGAGATCCTTGACGAGGCGGTCAACAACAGCTTTGGTCATCTCCCGGGCCCGCTTCACCTTCGAATCGTATTTTTCGACACCGAGCGAAATGCTCATCTCGTCGGGAATCACCATCAACTCAGCCGAAGAGGATATCGCCAGCCGTCCCGTAGTTTGAGGATCTGAATTATAGATTTTTACACATCCGCTGAAAAAGCAAAGGACCAGTGCCAATGAAATTATTTTCTTCATTTGTATTCCCCTTTTATTATGGTCACCTCTGAAAAATCAGGGTGTTCAATAAATAACAAATGCTTAACGCTGATTTTCCGCAGGGCAAATTGACATTCTTAATTCGATGCGCGGCATTCTGTTATTTATACGATTGAAGAGGACATAAGTAACAGCAGGAAACCCGAATAATTTAAATAAAAAACGAGGTAAAATCATTTCGGGTGGTCTTATTCGAGGTTCCCGCTTTATTTCGGTCTCGTCGCGATATCGGAACGGATTTCTTCGGCACGATCCCTGAACATCTTCTCGTGAACTTCAATATGCGCGAAATAATCCCTGATCAAATGATCAAGCGTCAATCGCTCACCGTTTTTCAGCCAGACGTTGCCGAAGGTGGCGGCATCTAGTCCTTCGATCAGATAGAGCAGATAATTGTTAAACTCTCTCCACAAGACGAGCAGACGACTGTAGTCATACTTGCCGATCGCAGTGACAGTCTTCCACCCTTCGGGATCATATTCGGGAAACACGAGTTCTTTCTCAAACTGCAGGCGAATAAAGCGCTGATGATTGTTCGAGGCCGAGTCGACAAGATGCGCGATCATCTCCTTGAGGGTCCATTTGTCGGGGGCGATCCTCACATCACTAATGGACTCCTTATCCCCCATGAGCGACAGAAAATTTTTTAAAAGAGCCCTGTATTGATCAATGGGAAACATAGTATACTCCTTTGCTGTTCGTTCGACGAAAATATATTCGGGCGGGCACTAGCGAAACGCGCCCGTTTGCGTCGTTTCGTTTTTCTGATAAACGCCGATATCCGGTCGATACTCATAGTAGTATACCCGACCCTTTTTGATGGCATCCCGCAGATGTTCTTCGTTTTTGTTAAGCTTTGCCGAGCCGGTTTTCACCTCGACAAAAACGAGCGCCCGTTCGTCGGGATCATCGAGACGGTGAAAGACGATAAAGTCAACGGGTTTTCCAACAAAGGTGCAAGAGGAGGGATCAAAGGGAAAACCGGGAAGATAAGGCGCGAGCTGTTCCGAGACCTGCCCCCTGATGATGCTGCGCGAACTGTCGGCAATTTCCCGGCGTATCTTTTGCAGCCGCCCTTTCCACTCGCCCTCCTTGCGAGCCGCACCGAGAGCGGCGCCGGCTCTGAAAGCGATACAAGTGAAAACCGCGATAACGCAGGCGAACACGCCGATATGCAATGGTGAAATATTCATCTTCCGCCTCCGCTTAGATTATCGGCCGGCGTGATTGCTCTCTGAACACGAATATATGATGCGCTGTCGGGAAAACCCTGTTTCAAAGACCCGTGTTCACCTTGTCTTCCGGTGGACGCGCAGAGATTACTTCGTTGTCAATTCCACAGAATAGCTGTTCACCCAAACTGTACCCTTCGTCTCGCTGGTTTCGCTCGCACCCACCGTTTCGGTACCGAATTCAACCGTGGCGACGTATTCGTTTGTATCTATCGTATAACCCTCTGCGGCCAGTTTTCCGATAAGCCCGATTACATCGATAGAACCTTTCAGCTGTTTTCCCTCGCTCACCAGCGAGTAGATCGTCCATGAGACACTGTCAGCTGAATTATTATGATCCTGCTTATACCACAGGTCATAGCTACGCCCCCCGAGTTCGATCGTGCCGACATTGTCCCCTGCAGGCAGTGTCTCCGAATAGTCCATCCAGAACATTATCTCGGTAGTGATCAGTTTCTCAGGACTTTCCATGGGTATTGCCGAAGGCTTGGAACTGATCAGCCATATTTCAGGGGCGAGATTGTATCCCCCCTCAGCACTGAGAGATAAATCATAGTTGATGGTGAGTTTGTCTATATCGGCAATTTTGACCGGAAACGTCGCTGTTGTGGATTCGGCTGAACCCCAGGGTTTCCATCCGGTGATTATTTCGGGATAGGAGAATACGAAATCACGGGCCTTCCCCTGGAATATCCAGGTCCAGCCGTATTTTGTAAGACCGTCTTCCTGTTTTGTCAGCAGACACTGCTGGTAGCGGGTATCTTCGTCTACCCCCCAGGTGTTGTTCTCGTATTTATAAATTCCATCCATTATCATTGCGTAATCTTCACACATCGCCGTTACACCCTCTTCAAGTGT
The DNA here is from genome assembly GCA_023396665.1 of Spirochaetota bacterium. Taxonomy (GTDB): domain Bacteria; phylum Spirochaetota; class UBA4802; order UBA4802; family JAFGJZ01; genus JAEWVL01. Next base: position 6,078 of record JAEWVL010000391.1, on the reverse strand, counting down.
GCCGGGCGCAACCAGAGCTGAAGGATCATCTTTTGTACTGCTTCCCGAGCAAAAGAACATAAACAGGGAAAACAGCATTACGAAGGGTAAAATCACTTTTTTCATAACAGCCTCGTTTCTTTCAAAGTCCTATTCATACTGTTAATAATTATGAAAGAAGTCAATAGCGAAAATCAGTATCTATTGCGACAGAATGAAAATTGATTCACGGAATAAAGTTGACATCTGAACATTCATGAATGTAACATAGGCGGCACCAAAACATTATATCTATCGATTATCCGGAGTAAGCCATGATTATTCGACTTCTTTGCAAATCCTCTGCAGGAAAAGCTCTTTCGGGGTTTCAGACCTGAAATGACGCGGGAAATCCAATGATATCCGCATAATCCCGCCTCAGTTTCCTCTGAAATCCCTTACCGATTCTATTTTGCCGCACAATCGGAGGAAAACATGGAGCTTATCAGCGCTCAAAATCTGACCTACAGTAACGGCAGCCGCACTATTATCGAAGCGGCCTGTTTTCGTGTACTTGCACAGAAAAAATACGCCCTTATCGGTCCCAACGGCGCCGGTAAAACAACTCTGCTTCGCCTTTTAAGCGGCGAACTCGAATATGACAAAGGCAAGATACTGAGAAAGAAAAATCTCAGATACAGCCTTGTTCCGCAAATTATGGAGCTTCCTGACAGCGAGATTACGATTCTCGACTACATGCTCGCCCCGCTCAAGCCGTATCAGGAGGCTCTGGGCCTTCTGGAGCAGCAGCTTGCCGTGGCAAAAGCGTGCGAGCTCGAAACTCTTCTTGAGCTATACCAGCAAAAACAGGAAGCCTTCGAAGCTATGGGGGGATACACTGCCGCAGAGCGGGCAACGAACCTGCTCGAAAGTCTCGGTATGGAAAACGGGATGCAGCAAGGTGCCGCAACACTGTCGGGGGGAGAGATGAGCCTTCTCTTTTTCGCAAGGGCGCTTGTGGCGCAGCCGGAACTGCTGATTCTTGACGAACCGGGTAATCACCTCGACTACCTGGGACTGGCCTGGCTTGAAAATTATCTGAGAAATTTCAGAGGCAGCGTCATCATCGTCTCGCATAACCGCTACATGGTCGACGCGGTCTGCGAAGAGATTTGGAGCATACAAAACGGCAGTCTCACAACTTTCAGCGGCAATTACTCGTCGTTTCGTGTAAACATGCTGAGGGATACCTTGACGCAGCAATCGGCCTATTCACGCGCAATGGATGAGCTGGCTGATCTCAACAGGCGAATCAAACAGATTCAGTCGGTAACAACAAACAGCTGTAATCCCCCGAAAACGCTGCTTGTCGAACTCGGCGCACTCAAGGCAAAATCGGAGAGAATCAGGAAAGCGATGCCGGAAAAGCCGGAACTTAACAACGGCCGCATCAATTGGGCTCTCGCACAAAGCGACAACCGTTCAAATATCGCGCTGGAAGTGAATGGGCTCTCACTCGGTTTCGGTGAACGGCTGCTGGTCGACAAGGCCTCATTTACGGTGCATTGCGGCGAGAAAGTCGCGCTCGTCGGAGTAAACGGCAGCGGCAAGAGTACGCTGCTTAAAAAAATAATCAACGAGGGCAGCTGGGAATCCGATTCGATCAGAACAGGTCCCAGTCAGAAAATCGGTTTTGTAAGCCAGCAGCTGCGATTCCCGGAAGGGGTGCAAACCATCGAGCAGGAGATTCGCTCCTGGGCTCCCATGAGTCGGGATGACGCTTATGCGATCGCAAGCAAATTTCTGTTTTCTTACAACGATCTCGATAAGCGACTGGACGTTCTCTCGGGGGGAGAGAAAAACCGGATTCAGCTAGCGCGTGTCATGCACTCGAAGGCCAATTTTCTGATTCTCGACGAACCGACCAATCACATGGATATTCCAGCCCGGGAGGTGATGGAAGAAGTGCTCGCCTCTTTCAGCGGAACGATACTGGTCGTATCGCACGACCGCTTCTTTCTCGACAAAATCGCCCAAAGGGTCATCGAGATTGACGGACAAAAACTGGTTTCGCATGAAGGCAACTTCAGCGATTTTTTTAGCAAGCGCTACAGCAGATTGCCGAAACTGTCGGGCAGCATACAGCTTAGGGGCAAGGAAAGAAGCGTCGGAGTACCTCGAAAGAACACGGCAGAACTGCTCCGTATTGAAGAACGCATCGGGCAGAGCGAGGCAAAAAAGGAAAGCCTGAGCAGGCAGCTTGAAACAGCGCTCAATCGCGGCGATCATCTCGCGGGCAAACAGACGGCCGCGAAACTCGAACGGCTCGAGCGCGAAATCACAAAATTATACAGCGAATGGGAGACGCTGGTGTAATATTTTCTTAAAAGAATAGAACAAGAGGAGGGCTTGTCACATAAAAGACAGGCTCCTCTTTCCTCAGATCCCGCTACTTCTGATCCCCCTTTTCCCTGTCCTCTTTTGCCCGCAGAACATTGCGCAGCAGAAGAACGCAGCCGCCGCCGATCAGGATAAGCGCACCGACAATTGTTGCTTTGATGATAGTCGCGTAGAACAATGCGCCAACGGCCAGCAAAGTGAAAGCGGGAATAAGCGTCTCCTTTTTTTTCGCGGCCAGAGAGTACAGCAGCAAACCGAGCCCGGGTGCGATGATGTAATTGGGCCAGGTTCTGGCAGAGTGTTCCCAGCCGAAAAAATTGTGCCAGAGAAAATGACACATGAGAACACCGAGAATTGTCAGGGGAATCAGAACCCCGTTTGTCTTCTCAAAATCGGCGATCAACTCCATCAGCAGAAACGATATGGGAATCAGCAGAAACAGGGGCCACAATTTTGATATTGAAATATCCAGACCGAGACGGTCCTTGAAAAGAAACAGAAGCCCGGCGGCAATCATGACGATGGCAAAAAACCATGAGTTCATATGACGATATTGTTTGTTTTCCATAAATGATCCTTTTCCTTCACATGGGCCTGCAGGACGCAGCAGTAACAAATCTTCGCAACTTGTAATTTCGCGATTAGTATCGGCTATCAGCACTGATTTGTACGAGCGGCACCAACATCGGGCAAGTACACTGAAGATTGAAACCTTATTCACCCTTACGGTAATTATTCGGGCCTGGCATTAATTGTGCAATAAAAAACTGCAAAGCATCAGGGTATTTCGCAATAATGCAAATGTTACTCCCGTATTTATTCAAATATACGCAAAGACGGGATTTGTGATTGACACAGGCACCGAAAGCTCTTACAAGTGTCATCCTTGATCCCATCATTATTTCATGGAGTGTTTATGAAAGAGCTTGTTCGGGGAACGTTCCCGCTGCGGGGATAGACTTCTGACTGTTTGCCTTTCGTTTTAAACTGCAACTAAAGTAAAAGTCCACCCTTCCGCTAAACACGGCACGGCAGCGCCGAACGTCGTTTATCCATTCGTTTTCATTCAATGATGAGTGCGTCGCACACTTGCTGTGTTTTCGTTTCGAACGCAGGCATAGACTCGTCAGGAAAAGCCTATTTTACTTTTACATAAAGACCAACAAAGGAAATACACCATGAACAATTTGGACCACCTCGGGTGGGATGATTATTTCGATAAACAATTCGACGCATACAGAAGCTCCGGGCTCGTTCCCGCGAAAATCGTATCCCGTACGGGACACGTTTATATGACAGACAACGGCACCGAACGGATGCAGGCGCAGGTGTCCGGGCACTTTCAGTACACGGCTGTCGAGGCGGGCGACTACCCGGCCATCGGCGACTGGGTGCTCATGCGGGGGGATACCGGATCCTGCATCATCGAAAGGGTTCTCGATCGCAAGAGTCGCTTCTCCCGTCATGCGGCCGGTCGCGAAACAGAGGAGCAGATAATTGCATCGAATATCGATCTTATGTTTATCGCTGCGGCGCTGGAAGGCGGCAGAAATTTTACAGAAAGAGGCATCGAACGCTACATCGTGATGGTACGTGACGGCGGAGCCGACCCCGTGATCGTTCTGAATAAATGCGATCTTTGCGATGAAGAGCAGCGGAACGATTTCCTTCAACGGATACGACCGGTTGCAGGCGATATCCCCGTGATGATGGTGAGTGCGCTGCGCGGAGAGGGTCTTGATGCTTTGCGCGCGATGCTGAGCCGGGGGCGTTGCGCCGCCTTCACAGGCCCTTCGGGAGTGGGAAAAAGCGCCTTGATCAACGCACTGCTAAACGATACGGTACAGAGAACGGGCGCCATCAGAGAAGATGACAAGCGGGGAAGACACACGACAACCCATCAGGAGCTCTTCTGTCTTGAGGGCGGCGCCATGCTCATAGACACACCGGGGCTTCGCGAATTGCGACCCTATGCCGAGCTTGAATCGCTTGACAGCACCTTCTTGGAGATAGCCCAGGCGGCTGCAGAATGCCGCTTTAAGGACTGTTCGCACACCGATGAGCCGGGTTGCAACGTACTGCGTCTGCTTGCCGACGGCATCATCGATCAGGAGCGCTATCAGAGTTATCTGAATCTGCGGCGCGAGATAGAGATTGTCGAAATGAGAAACTCTGAAAAAGGCCGGGCGCAGCAGAAGGCACGGGACAAACAGCTTTCGAAAATAGTGCGGGAATACAAAAAGAAATTCGCCGATCGCTGAAGCGCCAAGCAAATATTTAACCCGAATTACGTATTGTTCCCTGAGGCCGCGTATGATACCGCGGCTTCAGGGGCAACGCTCTTTAGCCATGATGCGTTCCATTGCCGTTTCCAGCAAATCACAGAGTATCGTGCGGCGGACGCAAACGAAGGTATCTGATATTCTTCGCATTGATCATCGAAAAAAGAGCCGTGAGCTCGCGCTCGCTCATCTCTTCGGAAGTTTCCCTGTTCTCCATATAATTTCTGGTCCAGCGCAGGTAGCGTCCGTCGCCCAGATAGCGACAGCCCCACTCTTCTTCCTGAAATCTCGTATAGAACTCGACATCACCGTTTTTCAGACGGGCGATCAGATCGGCAATCTCTTCGATCATGGCCATAGAATTCTCCGGATCGGCGTTAATCACATACTCTTTTCGCGCTTCAGCAAAGCTTCGATTGTCGCGCTGTCGGGATAGGCAGAACCATTCAGCACCGAGTCAAAGGTACCGCTTTCGGCAATGGCTTGTACATTCGAGAGCATTGCCTGTACTGACAACAGAACCAGCGCCGAGGGCAGGCTAACCCTGGCGATACCGATTTCGCGGCAATCGTTTATACTAAACTCACGTATATTGTAGGGCAGTCCGGCGGCGACACTGAGCGGACCATTGATCTCGCGTTTGAGAAGACGAAGTTCTTCTCTGGTTTTTACGTAGGGAACAAAAGCCATATCAGCACCCTTCTCGAGATAGAGATTGGCTCGCTGTATCGCCGTTTCCAACCCGACGCTGCGATCTTCGTTCGATCGCAGCGCATCGGTACGGGCGTTCAACACAAAATCAGCCATGTCGAGTTCGCGTTTTAATGCGATAACACGATCAATTTTCCGAAGCATAACTTCTGCCGCGACTATCACTTCCCTGTCTTCATCATTCCAGAGATTCTGATCTTCGATGTTAATGCCCGCGATACCGGTCGAAACAAAACGCCTGATGTTATCTTCAAAAAGGCGCCCCTGTCCGTATCCATCCTCGCCGTCGGCCATCACCGGAAGCACTACCGCCCCGGCAATCTCGCGTGTTCGTTCGAGATTCTCGGTAAACGATACAGCCCTTTCGTCATCGTATCCCTTTGTGACAGAAATGCTGTAGCCCGAACACTGAACAGCCGCGAATCCCGCATGCTCTATGATTCTGGCCGATATCGCATCATAGGCATCGGGAACAACGAGCGTTTCGCCCGAACATATTAATCGCTGAAGCTGTTTTTGTTTCCCCGCAGAGTCCATATTTTCACTCCAGTTCCTCGTAACAGTACCGCATGTGATTATACTGATCTTTCTCGAGAATTTTTCTGCCCTTCGTATCGTACTCGATACTCTTTCGGCTGATCGCGCGTTTGGCGGCGAAATCCTCGACAAGCTCTTCGACCAGAAGCGTACCCTCATATTTGCAGAACCTGGTCATCACCGGCATACC
>JAEWVL010000329.1 GCA_023396665.1 Spirochaetota bacterium | reverse complement strand
ACCTACGCCGATAACGCCGCCGCTTACGCTCGCGACGGTGGCCGCGCCGAAGATGAGCGGGCCGGCCATGTCGCCGCACTTGCCGAAAATCTCATACACGCCGACAGAGCGCCCCTCGCCGTAATCGGTAACCTTGTAGAATCTGAGAAAATAATCGTTCTGCAATGAAGCGCCGAAGCTCATCGCCAGACCGATGAGAGCAACTGTGGTGAAGGCTCCCGCCATGTTGGGGAAAAGACCGAATACGATCAGAGACAAGCCGAGCAGAGCGACCGATATGAAAGACGAATGTTTCGCGCCGAACAGTTTCGAGAAGTACTTGCTCAGGGGCGGCCCGAGGTAGATGACGATAAGTCCGTTGAGAATGAAACCGCGGCCGACATCAGATGTTGAAATACCGATCGTTTCGGCATAGACCGGAAACATGTAATTGAGAAAGGAAAGCGCGACACAGGTCGGCAGTACGATGAACATGAAATAGGCGAAGACTTTTCTGTCGAAGAAAAAACGCAGTGTCGAGATAGATGCCGCTTTCGAAATCACGGTCATGTCTTTCTGCGCGCGTCCCTTGATGAATTTCAGACAGAACAGATATGAAATCGCGATGATGATCACCATCAGAAAGAAAACGGTCGCGTAGCCGAAGTTATCGGCGATGAGCGCGCCGATGATGACGCCGACATTGAGTCCGGCGATCGTGCCCGAGTTGAGCTGGGCGTAAAACTGTGTGCGCGCTTCAAAGTCGGGAGCGGTGTTCACAAAGCCGCGAAGTCCCATCAGAATAAAGCCGCTGCCGAAACCCGCGACGGAACGCGCGATGATGAGCACGAGCGCCTTGTCGGCGAGACCCGATAAGACAAGGCCGGCTCCCAGTACGAGAAAGCCGGTATAGAGCATTTTTTTCCATCCGGCCCTGTCGAGCAGGTTCGAAGCGATCAGTATCCCCCCGCCGCCGAAAAACATTTCTGCGGCAATGGGCAGACCCAGCACGACATTTTTGGGCAATGAAAACAGCGGTTCGTATATGCGGTTCATCATGGTGGGAATAAAGGCCATCGAGCTGAATATCGCGATTGAAATGATAAAGCTGAGGGGGCGGATCATCTCGATGGTGCTGAAAGCGGCTTCGTGAGCGGAAAGGCTCGCTTCGTTTGATTCGCGCATGCGGCGCAGCACGTTGCCGAAAAAGGAGATTTCGATGAGCACAAGTATCAGGATGACGAGCATGGTGAGCGTTTCAACGAAGAGGCTCTTGACGAGTTTGAGGTTTTCTTCCATGAAGCCGTACATGTCGGTACCGACTTCAATGATTGCGATGATCTTGCCTTCTTTGTTATAGACAGGCCCCATGCCGTAAAGGTAGTCGCCCTCGAAGCTCGAGATTCTGTCGGTGAGCGTCTTGCCCTCGTTGTATATCTGGTAGAAGTACGAGCCCGTATCCATGTAGTCGACGAAGGGATACTGGCCGACCTGGTCGTTGTAGTACATGATAGAATACACATTGTTATCACGAACCTTGTACAGCGCCACATAGTAGCCTTCGTTCCATTCGTCACGGTTGTAGTTGAGCGCCGCATGCGCCTGATCGCGTATGGCGAGGTAGTCGTCGTTCATGAAGTGTTCAAGCGAATTGATGCGTTCGAGTTTGTCGGTGTCGAGCACCCTCGAGAATGTCTGTACCATCTGCGCGATTTTGTTGAGAGTGTCGGTCTGATAGCGTTCGGTAAAGTTCTTCAGTGCCATATTGCCCACAACGATGGAAGAAACCGAGATGATGAACAGAATGCTCAGCACCTGTATCATGACCGGGGTCAGGCGCCTGTTGAGTATTTCGCGGTAGGTAAAATCGATGATGCACATAAAAAGTACAAGGCTGAGCGCCGCGAAGAGCCATTTCGCCAGATAGAGCAGAGTCGTCTTCAGCGGAATTGCCGCCGAGGAAAAGTAATGGATGATCTCGCCCGACGCGCGCGCGGCGACCACCAGACTGTCAAAATTCAGAAACGGCGTTTCGCCCGAGTCGACAACGCTGTAACCGACGACTGTTGCGAAAGAACCGCCCGCGATAGCGTCTAAAGTATAGAAAATAAAATGACCGAGTTCGTGGCCCTTCCCGGCGAGTGTGGTGCGCGACAGTACCGAAACCGTTTCGCCGCCCGTCGTGAGCATCTTGATGTCGCGTCCCTGCAGATCTGAAAAGTACAGGTTGCCCTTTGCGTCATATCCGATTTCCCAGGGTATCATGGCCGGCGATTCTGCGTCCGGGCTTTCGGGCGAAAGCGCATCTTCTTCACTGACAGGTGAGTGCCCGATACGGGTTGTGCTGCCGCCCTTGTGCATATCGCATTCAACGATCTCACCTTTTTTGGTTGAATAGGCGAAGCGGCTTTTGTCGAAAATCGCCGCGTCAGAGACATAGATGTGTGCGTCCTGCAGCGGATACCTGTACAGCACTGTGTCCCGGTTATCGCTCAGGGTGTGTACGTCAATTCCGTCTTTTGTCAGAACGAACCAGAATATCCCCGCCTCGTTCGCCTTTATTCCGCATATGCGCCCTTTTCTGATGAGCGTCCAGTCGCGTTTCTCGTTGTCGTCTTCGTAACCGGTGGAAAAAACGGTTTTTTCGTATTTTCCACGCGCATCATAGCGGAGTATCTGCTCGGTAGTGGTGAAAATTCCCTTTTTGTCGAGCTGTGTGTTAACGACATACATGTTTCCCTGTGCGTCAACGCTCAGTTCCTTTGCGTAATAGAAGTTTCCCTCGCCGCGCTTGCCCCCTTCGATACTGAAAAGGGCGGTGCCGCCTGAGTCTACCTTGACAATTCTGCGCATACCCTTGTCGATTATGTAGGCGTTATTCGCTTCGTCGACACTGACAAAGGATGGTACTTCGAAGTACAGACTGCGCTCAAAGGGGTTTCGGGTGAAAAATTTGATATCACCTGAGAGATAGTACATTGCGCCGGCAAAAACCGTGATCAATGCGGCGAGTATCAGTTTTTTCTTCATGTTGTTCCTCCTGGGCTGCCTGGATCGGTCCCTGCCGCGTTTGATTGTGAACAGTCAACAGCCCGCTGATGTATTCCGTTATCTAAAAATGTGTTCAAGTTTGTGGCCGATTTGCCTGTATCCGAGATATGAGTAAAAGGTATGCGAATCGAATTCCCTTTCGTTGTTGCCGCTGCAAATCCACATTTGACGGCATTTTCGCTGAAAAGCAAGTCTTTCTCCGTGCTGCAGCAGCGCTTTCCCGATGCCCCTGCCTTGTTTGTTCGCATCCACCGAAAGCAGCACGATTTCTCCGAAGGTCTCGTCCGAAAGAAAATCATAGCGATCCCTGTAATAACAGAGTCCGCAGGGCTCGCCTTCGTCTTCACAGACGATAAACGCGTCGCTATCGTAGCTGCCGATCGAGTCCATTTGTCGGCAGAGATCCCCCGGGCTTATTCCGGGGGTATCGAGATTGAGCATGAGACGCGCGAGTATGTCCGCATCTTCATGGCGGGCCGGTCTGATCGTAAGCCGGGAGCCTTTTTCAGAGGCCGGGGGGATACAGGATGCGTCCAGCTCTTTTGCAAGCAGAACGCCGTTCGCCGCAATGCCGTTATTGATGAAGAGGCGCTCCTGTACTGAAGGGTCTGTTTGCGGAAAGGCGATCCACAAACCGCAGGATCCTCGTTGCTTTGCCAGTGCCGTGATATCAGCGATGACGAGGGGGGCCAGGGCTTCCAGCTCACAGGAGGGATGAATGAATATCGCGACAAGCTCTGTGTATGCGCTGAAATGATCAAGATTCGTGCGGCTGCGAAGATGTACAAGTGCAAGAATCTGTTCTGCTTCACAGAGTGCGTAAAATTCATCGCGTCCGCTCGAATACAGCGCGTTGATACGCGCCGCGACTTTTTCGGAACTGCCGATATTGTGAGCGTATGCCGAAAAGAAACGGGTCAGTCTTTTCAGAGTGTCCGGGTTTGCCGCTTGAATCTGCGAAATCATGAGTTATACCTTGCGTTCGTATCTATGGGCTTGGCTTATGAGCATTGAATGTTTTCAGCTAACCGGCGCTGGTTTTACCTGTTCGGGTGCGCCGGAAATACAAGCGCGGTGAAACAACCTTCGTTCAAGTGCCCCCGTATACAGTATAGGGCAAAACACCGAAATTTTCAATCGCGAGCTCACTCCTTTTTTGATCCGGTGCTGATAACGCAGTTTCGGCCCTTTCTTTTCGCGATGTAGAGACGTTCATCCGCCATTCGCAACACCCCGTCGACATCGCAAAGCTCTTCGCTGGAGGCCACGCCAAAACTGGCACTGATCGTACCCGCGCTGGCGAATGGTGTTTCGTGTATCACCGTGCGAAGCCGCTCGGCGAGAAGGGCGGCTTCGTGCAATCTTGTTTCCTTGCAGACGATGATAAACTCCTCGCCGCCCCATCTGCCGCAGTCGTCGATACTGCGCAGTGTCTCGTTGAGAATGAGCGCCAGATGTTTTAGCGTCTCATCTCCCGCCGCATGTCCGTGAGAATCGTTGATGTCCTTAAACAAATCAAGATCAAGAATTATTACCGAATACACCGTTCCGTGACGGCGGGCTCGTTCGTTTTCGAGATGCAGAATTGAGTCGAGTTTTCTTCTGTTGTTGAGTTTTGTCAGCGGATCTTTTTCTGATATTTCCAGCAGGCGCTTGTTCATGTAGGTGATGCGATCGTTACTCTCCGCCAGCTCGGCGTTTTTTTCCGATATTATTCGGCCCTTGCTGTAATTGTTAAGATAGTTGCGGTAATTCATCAGTGATATGAGCCATGCGATAAGCGTATTGGAGACGATGTCGGCGATGTAGACGCTGGAGCCGCTTTGTTCGTGAAACAGCGGTACAAGCGCTATTGTGACGCCGGCTATCAGCATATAAAAGACAAGGCCTTCGACGATAGAGAGAAAAAATATAACCGCAACGCCGTAGAGAACGGCGATATAGACCGTCGGAAGATAAAAATCGTTCATAGGGGTCGCAAAAAATCTCCGTAATGCGACAGCCATGCCGAAGAAAGCGAGAGCGATGGAAAAGACCCGATGTATAAGCATGATTTTTCGCGGCGGCTTTTTTTTCATACGAAAGGCGATGAGGGCGAAGACGAGCATTGCCAGAGAACTGAAGAGAAAAATATTTCTTACGAATGTGTCGGCGCCGAAAACGAACAGGGCGTAAAGCAGCTGTTCGAAAAACAGAAAAACGGAAACGTAGAGGGTGCGGCGACAGTTGTCCCTGAATCGTTTTTGGGAAAAGCCGTCGGCGTAGGCTTTCGGCACAATAAAACCGCTGTCAAACAGGGATCTGATACGATTGAACAACGTGGTATCGGTGATTTTCTTCATAGTGCTCCGATTCGGCCTTTGCGAACGGTACTTTGCCTGATTTTTTCGTATTGCGGCTGTTTATTCTGCGGAAAAGAGCGCCGTTTATGAATCTGTGATGAATAAATACTCATAAAAAATACATTGCGTCAAGATAAATAAGACAAGTTGTAAACCGCCCGGACGGAACTTTCCATGAAAACGAGGCTGTTTCGATGCGGGCTGTAATTATACGATGTTCGCTGTTATCAATACAAAAGTGTCATTGCGAAAAGCAATTCGTATGAGAAAATTTCCTTGTAGACGTTAGCGGTTTCCCTGTTTCTGATCTTCTCGAATGCCCATCGTGATGTCAATCCCCCCCGAATATTCCTGTGAATGTCTATGTCAAGATCGGCCGCAAGCAGATGCATGTCGTAGGGTTCGGGGGATACGCTGTATTCGTAATCATACCTGTTAAAGAGAAACTCGTACGAGAGTGTCAGCATCGGGTGGTCCTGCAGCTTGTAAAGTCGTGAAAACAGAGAATGTAGCGGGGGAACATCGGTAAGATATTCGACTTTCATGCTGTAGCTGTGATCCAGTTCATCGGTCTTTTCTTCGGGCATGTTTGCGAAAT
>JAEWVL010000314.1 GCA_023396665.1 Spirochaetota bacterium | reverse complement strand
TCGAAAGACGTGTACGCATTATCGTCGCGTCATGCATCGGTTTCGCGACCTTTTTCCAACTTATGCGAATCATATTGCTTTTGGTCGGTGAGATTCCCGCCTCGGCTTTCATGCAGCAAAATGTGCTGACGAGCATGACCTTTCTGGGAACCATTTTCTATCTGATCCTTTGGTCAGGCGGTATTATCATCATGGACAATTCCCGGATTCTGCAGCAGATGAAGGAGGCCAACCTGCAATTGAAAGAGCTGGCAATGCAGGATGAGCTAACAGGACTTTTCAACCGCCATTCGCTTGATGAGACGCTTCACAGGGAAATGGATCGGCAGGACCGCTACCGGGTACATCTTTCAGCGATAATGATTGATATCGATCACTTTAAGAGAGTCAATGATACTTACGGTCATGATTCGGGGGATCGCATTCTGGTTGAAGTAACAAAAAGAATCTCATCCGCCATACGGGAAACCGATATGCTGTTTCGTTGGGGGGGCGAAGAATTTCTTTTGCTCGTTCTCAACACGGGACTTCTGGGAGCGGCTGCGCTTGCGGAAAAAATTCGTAAATGCGTCTGCGAGCGGCCGATTGAACCGGCCGGCACCGTAAGTGTCAGTTGCGGGGTATCCGAGCGATTGCCGAACGATCCGATGGATCAGTGGTTTGAGCGGGTAGACAGAATGCTCTATCGTGCGAAAGAATTGGGGCGCAATCGTGTTGAAATATACGACAAGAGCCATGAGTTGTACAGTTCTTTCGTTCAGATCAAATGGAATGACGACTGGAACAGCGGCAACGCCACAATCGATCGCGATCATCGCGAGATGCTGCGGCTTGGAAACATTCTGTTGAATATGTCGCTTGAAGGGGCCGATTATGATTCGATGGTCATACCCTTTGAACAGCTGCTCTCCTGCATCAGATCGCATTTTCAAAATGAAGAAAAAATTCTTGAAAAGATCGACTATGCCGGACTGGCGACGCATCGCACGATTCATCACGCGCTGCTCGGTGAAGCTGAGATGCTGCACAGCAATTACAGAGAAAAAATCGTTCAACCCTCCTTCTTCTTTCATTTGCTTGTCGATAAAATTCTAATGGATCATATGCTCACTGCAGACAGGGAGTTTTTCCCCTATCTGAAAGAGTCGGAGGGGGCGCGGAATCCCGCGATGTCCGCATTGGCTTCAACGAAAAAATGATTGTAAAAGAGAGCCTTTTCTGACAGAGTACGCACCGTATGGAAAATGAAACCGCTTCTCTTGTGCGAAATCATTTATACTTTGTACAAAACACGGTTTTGGTGTACGAATTTATCCCAAATATGCCTGAACACACAGCGCTCACAGTTTTTTAAAGAGAGCCTGTTCTCGGGAAACCGTAAAATCAGAAATAAGGAACTAATATGCATCTAATTCGTTCTCTCTATCTGGGGATCAGAAGCAGTCTGGTCACAATACTGCGCTCGCTCTTTTCGAGTTTCGGTATTCTTTTCATTATCACTTTTCTGATACTGTATTTGTCTTTCAGAACCTCCGTTCAGAATTTTATCGATGAGAATTTTCTCGGCTCGCTCGATATCAACGAGATAATCATTACACCGCTCAATGACAAACTTGAGAATGTGTACACTTCGGGTTCAGGGAAAGGCGCCAAGATCTCCGCCAAACAGGTACAAGCGGTCAGGGAGATGTCCGATTTTACTGAAGTATATACACTGGTTGTAATGGACTATCGTATCCGCGTGCGTGGTGAGATGTTCGGTAAACGGAATTCGATGATCGTTCCTTTTTTTGCGATCGAATCCGAGTTTTTTAAGGGTAAGATGGATCGATGGGATAAGTTCAGGTATAAGCCCGGTCGCCCTGTACCGCTTGTTTCACCGAAATTCACTCTCGTCATGCTCAACAACTATATGTATTTTACCGGTTATCCGCAGCTTTCCATAAAAGACCTTGTCGGATTTCCAATGGAATTGCAGATTGAGACGGATCTTCCGCCGGCTCCGATCCCGAACATGGAGACAAAAGACCATCCTGACGAGGGTTATGCGCATAGCGAGATGGAGGCGATTGTCTTCGGTTTTACCGGTGCGCTTACACGACCCGGAGTAGTGGTTCCTCTGGAGTTCGTCGAATATTTTGCGAAAAAGGCGCGAAACGCATCCTTGCGCCGAAAGACCGGGTATCAGTATATTCAGATATATGCTAAGGTAAAGGACACGAAAAAGCTTCCGCAGACGGTGGAAAAACTCAAAGAACTCGGCTTGCAGGTCGAGTCTGACGAAGGCATCGCCAAGCAGGCCAATTCTGTCATGCAGATTATCGATTCGTTTTCGGTGGCGATCGTAGGCATGTTTCTTCTGCTGACAGTTGTTTCAATATTTAATTCAAATTTAAATATAGTTTACAACATGAGTCACCGTTTTTCATTGACCAGAATTCTGGGTGTCACCAAGCTGCGAATCATGATTGTTTTTATCGCACAGGCCGCTTTGGTCGGTGCGATTTACGGGGCGCTCGGCTATTATGCGGGTAACTATCTGTTCAAATACGCGGCAGATTATCTGATTCGTTATCTTCCGGACATTGCGGGCATTAATTTTGTACAGAGTACCGACTCGAAAATACTTATGATGTCTCTCAGTATTTCTGCGGGCGTTTCGGCCGTATCCGCGCTGATACCTGCTTTTTTTGCCTCCAATATCAATCTGTTCAAGGCTGTAAGAAAATAAGGGGATATCATGTTACCAACAATTATTTCAGACATACTGCCGTTTTTGAAAAAGCACGATCCCAATGAACCGCTATTGCGTGTTGAAAATATTTATCTGAAATTCGGATCGCGCCCGATACTGACGGACGCGAATTTCAAGATAGAAAAAGGTAAGATCATCGTTATTACCGGAAAATCCGGCTCCGGTAAAACGACGCTTTTGGGTATAATATCAGGACTCCTGCGTCCCAACAAAGGTCGTGTCTATTATAAGGGTCACAATATGATGTTCTGGGGGGATATCAGAAAGTCTCTTTTCCGGAACCGTCGTATCGGTTTTGTCTTTCAGTTTTTTAACCTGCTGTCTGATTACACCGCATTCGAAAATATCATACTTCCCGCATCATTCAATCCGCTTAAGTGGGGCATATCGAAGCGTGCCAGGGAGATGGTGGAATATCTCGGACTCACCAAGATAAGAAATCAGTATCCCGATACGCTCTCCGGCGGCGAGCGTCAGCGTGTTGCCATCGCAAGGGCGATTATCAACGATCCCGATATGATTCTTGCCGATGAACCGACGGGAAACCTCGATGATGAGTCGGCCATCGACATCAGAAATCTGTTTATTCGGCTGAGAGACGAGGGGAAGAAGACGCTTATCATCGTTACACACGATCATCGTATTGTCAGTATCGCCGATCAGCATCTGCATCTTGATAATGCGGTGCTTCGCTATGTTTCGCACAGCGAGTGGCTGTCCATCATCGGCGGCAGTCTCGGGCCGGGTATGGAGATTGTCGAAAGGAACGGCTCGGGAAAGAGCAGCGCAAAAACCGGAGCAAGCAGATTGCAGACGAACAAAGATAAAAGCAGCGGTTCCGCCGTTTCACAAAAACAAAATACTACGTCCGGCAAGAAGACTGTTTCAAAAGCAGTGAAAGCAAAAGCGACCCTTAAAAAATCAGCCGCAAAAGCGGTGAAAAAAGCTTCGGTAAAATCCGCAAAAAAAACAAAAGCCCGCTGAAGCCTCAGGCCTCACTTAATTTCATTTTTTCTCTACGGCATAGGCTATGTTGCTATGCCGTTTTTTTTATCGTAACAGGAAAAAGCGAACAGCGGCGATCAGGGCCGCGAGAGCGAATGCTGCCCATAGGCCTCTGCTTTTGACCGTATCGGGAATTTCCGCATCACGTTCGATCAGTGCGAGTGTATGCGCCGAAACAGTCGCACAGACGCTGAGCAGCAGGCCGTAAAGCAGAAGCGCTATTGTCGCGAGAACCGCCCCAGTAATTATTCCCGCCGCTGAATCAGCAAGGGAAACGCCGCCGCTTATCAGACCCGCGAGATCTCCGCTCGATCCCTGTGTAACGATGCTGATGAATTTCTGTAAAGAAACGGGAATCAGCGCAAAGGACCTTGTTGACGCATCCGGTGAAACGGCAGTCGCAATTATTTCGGTAAGCCTGAAGGCGTACTTGTGAGCAAAAAGAATCAAGCTGCTCAACAGCGCCATGCTTGCGCACATGAGAGGAATATAATAGAGAAGTTTCCCCCCGTGTTGGCGAAGCATTGAGAAAAGTTCGCGATAGACTTCGATAAAGACGTATTCTTTTTTTGCATGAATCTGCGGGAGCAGCCATATCCCCCCGAAAAGCAACAGTGTGAAGAATAACGAACCCAGATATACCGGCAAAAGAACTAATGCGAAAGTGAAGGTGCCGGTTTGCGGAATTCTCGTGAGAAAGACCAGCGCGGCATTCAATGCCAAAAGCGAGATACAGCCGGTGACAAAAGCGCTGAGAAGTGCTCGTATCGCGGTTTCAAGCGTTTTGCGCAGCATCGGTTCGCGGGCGTTCGTGTTGAGTACGGTTTTTGCGATTACCGATGCGCTGACGACATAGCCGGTATAAACAAACGCGAGAGGGATATACATCAGAAAACTCGACAGATATGCCGAGAGATTCTGTGTCGGCAGCTCCCGTACTATCGATGAAAGGTATACTGCCGCCGCACTCAGGGCTACTCCGACCGAGGCGAGCAGAATCCGAAGAGGATGAAAGGCCTGGGAATATAACGTAAAAATGCCGCGAAGTGAATATCGATCGGATTGCTTTTTATCAAAATATTTGCGTGCGCTGCCTTCGACATATTCACTTGTCTGCCTTTGTCCATTGTTTGCGTTCGTCGCCTCACTGATGGTTTTTGTAAGCGGTGCTGAGTCGTTGCGAGTTTTTGATTCGTTCGCCATCGGTTTCGTTTTCAGCTTTTCCGCTTTGTTGTCATCTTTTGTATGCGGTGTTTGTAATTCTGTTTTGATGGTTCCTGATCCGCTTTCACGAAAATAGGCTGGCGTCGATACAGACGTTTTTCCGAAAAGGTCTATCGGTTTTCGTTCAAAATTTGGCGGCGGTGCAAAAGGTGATATTTTTTTCTCCTGTGCGCTGACTTCATGGTTTCTTGCGGGGGATGGCGCGGACACCTCTATATTGAAACGGGTGTAGCATTTTTTGCATTTTGTAGTATAGGTCATCGGTTTAAGGCGGTCGGTGACGATTGAATATGATGTTCCGCAGGAGGGGCAAAGGGATATCTGTATTCGCGAATTGCATTGCGGACAGCGGGTATTTCCTCCCGCATCCAGCTCGCGTTCACGTACGCTGAATTTGGATTTACAGGTCTGACACTGTGTGGTAATTACTTTGTTATCCAGAACGAGTTGTGACATGTCATATCCCCCTGAATGCGTTGTCGCAGTCTACTGATCATCGGCCAAAGAATAAATGCTGCGCATAACCCGGTGTCTGCCGTCACATCGGGTATTCGGCTGTGTGCCTTTTTCAAAATATTCGCCAATGGTCGGACACGAAGCGGAGGGCAGTTTACCCGAATGCCGGCATATATTTATTTGTACAATTGAAGCCGGCTTCGGGGGAAACGATCTGTTTTCCCGATACGCCGCACTGCGACGCATGAACGTTGCCCACACCGGCGCTGCGACGCTTGCACCGTACTGGCTGGGGCCAAGTGTGTACTCCTGCGAATCGCAACCCACCCAAACCACCGCACACATGTCGGCGGTAAAACCGGCGTACCATGCATCGCGGTAATCGCTGTTGGTTCCGGTTTTTCCCGCACAATCATCAGTAAATCCGCCGCGAAGGCGAACGGCCGCGGTGGCGGTGCCCTGGGTAACGACGCTGCGAAGAAGATCGGTCATGATGAAGGCGGTGGTGTCCGAGATGGCACGTATTGCGTTTGTCTTGTGATTGTAAATCTCTTTGCCGTCTTTATCAACTATTTTTTCAATAAAACACGCATCGAATCGCCTGCCTCCGTTGGCAATCGTTGAAAAACCTACCGCCATCTCAAGCGGTGTCAGTTCAGAGGTACCCAGCGGCAGGGTCGGGTTGTTATCGAAGCGTTTTCTGTCAATGCCGATCATTTTTGATGCGCACTCAACGATCGCTTCCCCTCCGATTTCCTCGTATGCCGCGACAGCTATGGTGTTGATAGATTTTGCGATGGCCTGACGGGTCAAAACGCTGCCGGAGAATTTGTTGTTCGCATTCGAAGGCTCCCAGATCTTCCTTGTGCCGCGAAAGACCATCGGCAGATCCTGAAACTCGCTGGCAGCGGTGATTTTCCTGTTTTCGAATCCCGCACTGTACACAAAGGGCTTGAATGCCGATCCGGGCTGCCTTCGCGCCTTTATGGCGCGGTTCAACTGGTTTTCCGGACTATAAGCGCTTCCTCCGACGAGTGCGCGAACACGTCCGCTTTGTGTCTCCATGGCGACGAAGGCGCCCTCGACATGGCTTGTCTTTGTCAGTGAATCGTAGAACGAACTCATCCGGCCTGAAGAATCTGCAAGCTGCGCCTCGGCTGCCAGCAGAAAAAGCAGATTCGATTCTTCCAGTAACTCGTAATACTGTTTTATAAAGGCGGCTTTTTCGCGTCCCTCGCTGTCATCACCCAGAATCCGCTTTTCTTCAGTCTTCACTGCGGAGCGATTATGGGCTGCGGCAAATTTCTCCTGTTCGGCTATCTTTTCTGCAAGCGCTTCCTGTGCGATTTGCTGCATTCTGATGTCGACCGTCGAGTAAATCTTCAATCCTCCTCGATACAGCATCTCTTCACCATACTGTTTAAGCAGTATCTCCCTGATATGTTCGCTGAAATAGGGCGCTCTGTCGAAGCGTTTGCTTGCGGCAACTTCTGTGGGGGCACGCGTCAGCAGTTCATCCGCGTAGCTGCGCCAGAATGCGTTGAATTCGTTTCCGGCGCTCTCTTTTGAAACAAAGCCTTCCATGACCATGTTTCGCACAAGATTCAGATGTTTTGCATAGGCAATTCTCGGGTATTTGAGCGGCGAATTTGCGTTGGGGGCGGGGGGGATAATTGCGAGAAGGGCCGATTCGATCGGTGTCAGCTCTTCGAGTTCTTTGCCAAAGAAAAAATTTGCCGCCGAGCGGACACCGTAGATGCCGTGACCGAAATATATCTGATTCAGATACATCGTCATTATTTCCCGTTTGCTGTACTGTTCTTCGATGCGTTTTACGAGAAAGACTTCGATGATTTTGCGTTGAAAGGTCCGCTGCTTTCCGGTGTAGAGCTGTTTCACCAGCTGTTGGGTGATCGACGATCCCCCCTGTTTGATCGAGCCTTCCCGGAGATTCGTTGCGGCCGCACGCAGAATACCGCCGAAATTGAGTCCCGTATGCATGAAAAAATTGCGATCTTCAGCCGTGACAAAGGCATCGACCATCTGCGGCGGAATATCCTCCCACTTCGAGGGCAGTCGAAATTCGTCGTAGAAACGCGTCACCAGTTCGCCGTTGCGGTCATATAATTCTCCGGGCAGCGGAACCGAGTATTCGAGGTCCTGTTGAATCAGGGAAAGATTCTGATGATAAACAGCCACCGCTGCCGCGTAGGGGATCACGATGAGTGCGGCAATGACGGTGGTGACGATGATTTTATTTGTTTTCATCGGATATCCGGGCATCTGTTTTTATTCGTTTGCTGCTTGACTATGTCCGGGCTACGGATAACTTATGTGCAGCCGGATGCCGTGCGTGTGGGACTGTTCCCTTCTGATTATCGGTGTGTACTACGAATCGCTGAACTGTTTCGTATCCCCCTGATCATTTCGCCGCAAAGGCCACTTTCGGATACCAGGGTATTGGATTGCATATGATTAAAAAACTGATAGCTTTTGACATTGACGGCACGCTTCTTGATAACGCGACACAGTTCGTCGATGCCTGTAAACGCATGTTTCCGCGCTTCAACGAAAAAACAGGAATGTCACTGCGGGCTGACGAACATCGTATCATCGGCGCCGCAGGTTTGCCTCCACAGGAGATATTCACGCATATCATGCCCGGAGTGGATATGGAGTACTGTACCCTCATGCTTTCTCTTTTCATGGAAGAGCTTGAGGCGGGGCTTCGCTCAGGAGCAGCGGAACTGTTTGCTGATGTGAGCCGTACGCTTAAACGGCTTCATGCCGGGGGATACGCTCTCGTAATAGCCTCTAACGGAGTCAGATCCTATATCGAGACGGTACTGAATCATTTTGACATAGCGCAATATTTTTCGCTGCCGGTAATCGTTGTTGAAAACGATATAAAAACAAAGAACGATATTCTTGCGGCCTATATAGTCCGCGAAAACCCGGATTTTACGATCATGGTCGGTGATCGCTATACCGATAAGCTCGCTGCACGTGCATGCAGCGCTCCCTTCATCGCCTGCGCTTTCGGCCATGCCGATATCTCCGAAATACAGGGCGAGCATCATGTCGTGTCAGATTTTTCGCAGATTTACGATATGATATTGCGTATTGAAAGAGAACTGGGCTTCGAGTGAGTGTGGCTGTGAATAAAGCGGGTGCGGTTTTACATACGTTTATCCTAACCGCAAGTATTGTGCTGCTGCTGGTGTGTCCGGCCTGCAAGAGGCCGGAGCTTTTCCGGGAAGCGAAATTTCAGATAGGCACGGTGGTGACCTTGAGCGCCTATGGCAGCGATCAGGCTGCTATACATGAGGCCTTTGTGCGCGCTTTCGCTGAGGTTGAGCGGCTGGGCGCTTTGATGGGTAACGATCCGTCGTCTGATGTTTCTCGAATTAACGATGCTGCAGCCGGTACAGCTGTTACAATTTCTCCCGAAACGGCCGCTTTGATCGCCACAGCACTGGATCTTTCCCTCAAAAGCCAGGGCGCTTTCGATATCAGCTTTGCCCCTGTCGGCAAATTATGGGATTACAAGGCACAACCCTTTGTCGTTCCCGACAAAGAAACGGTTGCCGCAAGCTTGAAAAATGTCGGCTATAAAAATCTCACACTTAATGGCTCCTCGGTGATAAAAACACGTGACGGACTTGCAATCGGTCTGGGGGCTATCGCCAAAGGCTATATCATCGACAGCTGTGTCGAAGTGATGCGTGCAAGCGGTATTGAGGACGGTATCGTTGATGCGGGGGGCGATATCCGCGTTTTTGGAAAAAAAGGAAACAGAAACTGGGTGGCTGCCGTCAGACATCCGCGTGATACCTCGGGTCTGCTGATGAGTTTTCCGCTTTCTCCGGGAGAGGCCTGCGCGACTTCCGGAGATTATGAGCGTTTTGCTATCGCCGGGGACGGTAAACGTTATCATCACATCATCGATCCCCGCAGCGGATATCCCGCCGACAATTTTATATCAGTGACTGTCATCGGCACGAGTGCGATGATAGCTGATGCCAGGGCGACAGCTTTTTTTGTGATGGGACTCGAGCAAACGAAAGAGTTTTTACGGCAAACGCCAGATTGTGAAGTGATACTGATCGATCAACAGATGCGTTGCTATGCCTCATCATCGCTGAAAAAGCGCATACAGCTGATCGACAAGTCCCTGCTCATCGAATGGTTTTAGTCTGAATCCTGTGTCACTTTCCCTTTTCAGCCTCGTCTGATGGTTTTCCGTCGCAGACAGTCATGAAGCTGATTTTGTGATTATTATCACATGCTTTGGCAGAAAGAAAGTCTTTTATCCAATATGGGATTTTTGTCTTCTGAAATTGTTGATGATCACACCGTTTTTATACAGGAGACTTCATTTCAGTTTTATACTTGAGTATATCTCTTGATTATATCTATTGGAACTGTCCATAAAATGTTTGAATAAGTTGCAATTGTTTCATGTAGTATGATTAATTATGAAAACAGGCACTTTTACATTTTTCAACAGGGTATAGGCAGGGGGGATACGATGTCATCCAAACTTTTGCGTTTTATGAAATCATATGCACTGATCACCGTAATAGCCGCAGTTCTCGATTATTTCTGGATCAAATTTCCCGCGAGAAACCTGTATGCACCGCTAATAACCTTGCTGCCGCTTGCTTTGCCGATGCTTCTTCTTCCCATAATATTCTATCTGGACTACACGCTCGCGCTCTATCTTTTTTCAGTACGTTACGCGCTTTCGGCGCGTGTGCAGCGACGTGCACTGGCCTATGGTGCTCTCATCGGGTTTGCCTCTGCACTCATCTTTCATGGTTCCGCATATCTGTTTTCCCTGAGGTATCCCCCCCATGTTTTTGCTGTTGATGTGCTATGGCGTGCCGTTGCAGGGGCGATGGCTTGCGGCATATTTTATTATATTGAAGTCCCTGAAGAGGGGAAATGATCTGAATCAGGGTTTTTCATTTTTCAATATGCATGATGGAACTCTCCTTGACTTTTTCGTGAAAAAGCATACGCTAATTTGCGATTTTGTTCAAATTGCCCTTTTTCAGTTTCATTGATAGAGTAATTTGGGCGAAAATATAATTAGCTTGTATCGAACAAGAAGCAGACGATTATTTTGAGCCCGATTTTACAGGGTTTTGCATATGACACAGCCCGGGATGCATTTTCGAAGGGCGGGAATCAGGTGAGGTGTATGGATCTATTTATTCCGAAAATTATGGTTTTACTCGTTGCGATCGCTTTGCATATGGCGGAAAATACCAGAAAAGCGACGAAACTGAATAACACGTTTCTTTTTATCTTTGCCATCTATCTGGCCGGTGATGTGATCATGCGCATAGGAACGCTGTATTTTCCCCATGTGTTCACCGACAGCGCTTTTCTGCCGGGTTATGTTACCGCCGCGCTTCCGGCATTCATACTGGTGCTCAGTTGCGTTCGTCATATCACCGAGGGCAAAAAGACCGAGGCGGTTGTTTCGGCGCTATTCGGAATACTGAGTATTTCAATTATACTGCTTTATCTCGGTATGGGAGTCGCCATGCCGCACAAGACGGCTCTGCTGGTGGCATCAAAGCTCTTCTTTTCGGTAATACTCGTCATCGTGCTGGTACGTATCAATACCGCGTATATCGGTAAAAGGACAAACCTGTTTGTACAGAACATGGTTGCAGTCAATACCATGATCTTCATGCTGGCAATCGCCTTTTACTTCTATGATCTGGGTGATCACATTGTGCGTCACGCATTTTCCATTTTTCTCTATGTCGCAATATTCTTTTTTTCATATCGAATCGTCGATCAGTCATACCGTACGATGAAAGAAGCCATCAAGAGTCTTGATGAACAGCGGCGGATATTTCTTAACCTTCTCTCGAAGACCGGAAAGGGATCGACCGATGTAACATCGTTTGATCAGCTCATTGAGTCGGTACTTACCTATGCCGCAGAGGTTCTTCACGCCAAATCCGCCATGATTTTGCTCATGTCGAACGACAACCGCCTTCTCGTGCCGAAGTATATCGTCGGCATGTATCCCCCGATAGAAAAAATCGAGGGATATGCGGCGATTCGGGCGCAGTACCTTGAGACCCTGAACAAAACAACAAGAATCAAGGTGGGCGAGGGCTACCTCGGCCGTGTCGCGAAGAGCGGTCGCTCGCAGTTTTATCCCGAGATTGATGAGAAATCAGAGATCGAGCAGACTGCCAAGGGTATTGTGGATATAACTTCTCTCATGGTCTTTCCCCTGCTTTTCAAGGAACAGGTGCTTGGGGTAATTTCCTTTTGTAACAAGGAGGAGGGAAATTTCAGTCAAAACGATTTTAATCTTGCCGCTACTCTGGCCGAGCAGGCCGCGATTATCGTTAACAATTTCCGTTTTTACAATGAATTGGTAAGCAAACAGCGTGATGAGAAAGAGCTGGAAATCGCGGCCACCATTCAGGGCAATCTGCTGCCGAAAGAGGTTCCGACAGTTGAGAATCTTGATCTTTTTCTTTTCAGTAAGCCCGCGAAGGGAGTGGGCGGTGACTATTACGATATCATGAAATATGACGAGAAAAAGGTGGCCGTCATCATTGCGGACGTTGCGGGCAAAGGGGTGCCTGCCGCACTGGTCATGGTAATGATCCGTACCATATTGAAAAATATTCTCAGACCCGAGTTTTCGCCCGTAAAGATCGTCAGGTTTCTGAACCGCTTCCTGTGCCGTGAGAGTACGAAGGATCGTTATTCTACTTTTTCATTTCTCCTTCTCGATCTGGAAGCACGAACGCTCACCTACACAAATGCCGGTCATAGTCCCCTCAATGTGTACAAAGAAGCGAAACACGATTTCATCGAAGTGGATACCCCCGGTTTTCCGATCGGTATCGATGAGAATCAGAAATATGAACAGATCGAGATGGATATCAACAGCGGAGACATTATCGTCATGTTCACCGACGGTGTGAGCGAGGCGATGAACGAGACAAATGAGCAATTCTCCACAGCAAGAATTCTCGGTATTATCAAGGACAACAACTCCAGCAGTGCGAATGAACTTGGCAATACGATTATTGAACGAATCAATGATTTTATCGGGACACAGGAACAGCATGATGATATGTCATTGATTGTTGTCAAGGTGAACTGATGCGGGCGGAAATTGTTGCTGTTGGAACGGAGCTGCTGCTCGGGCAGACTCTGAATACGAATTCGTCCTATCTCTCCAGGCGTCTCGCAGAGCTGGGGATTTCGCTTTATCGTCATACTACCGTCGGTGATAATAAAGAACGAATTGTCACCGCCCTTCGGCAGGCCTTTGCAGAGAATGATCTCGTCATCACGACAGGCGGACTGGGGCCGACGATTGACGACCTCACAAAGGAGTGTGCGGCCGAGCTTGTCGCTGCGCCTCTCGTGCAAGATCAGCAATCGCTTGATGATCTTCGCCGTTTGTTTGCCACCCGTGGCTGGACCATGTCTGAAAACAATATCCGGCAAAGCTTTTTTCCGGAGGGAAGCATTATTTTGCGAAACCCCAAAGGAACCGCTCCCGGCTGTATTCTCCCTTCGGGAGAGAAAGCCCTGATACTGCTGCCCGGACCGCCCTTCGAGATGGAACCCATGTTTGAAGACTCTGTTATCCCCTGGCTGTCGAATAGGCTTGATGCGGTAATACGCTCCCGCTCGCTTCATTTTTGCGGAATCGGCGAAAGCGAGATGGAAACGAGGGTTCGGGATATTATCGATGCGAATCAGAATCCTACCGTTGCGCCCTACGCGAAACGGGGAGAGTGTTTTCTCCGCATTACCGCACGCGGAGCCTCTGCATCCGAATGCGATGCGATGATCGCTCCTGTCGCCGATACGATAATCGGGCGGCTCGGTGAGTATTTATACGGTGAGAACACAACGATAGAGGCGGCAGTGCTTTCATCGCTGCGTCGTCACAATCTCCGGCTGGCTCTCGCCGAATCGTGCACCGGCGGTTTGCTCGCTTCGCGCATCGTGTCGGTACCCGGTGCCTCTGAGAATTTTCTTTACGGCTGTGTTGTTTACAGCAATGAATCGAAATGTGCGCTGTTGAACGTTAATCCGCGGACGCTCGAAGAATACGGGGCGGTTTCGATACAAACCGTATGTGAAATGGCTTCGGGCGTGCGTGCACTCGGTGCGGCCGATGTCGGTGTGGCGATTAGCGGGGTTGCAGGTCCCGGCGGTGCGACAGACGAAAAGCCGCTCGGCTATGTCTGTTTTGCCTATGATGTGAAAGGAAAAGTTTTTTCCGAGGCATTGCGTTTACACGGTGACCGCGAGGCGGTGAGGCAGAGAAGTACCGTTGTGGCGATGGCGACCTTGATTCGCTTGTTGAAAGAACAGGTGTAAGGACAGCATTGCCTTCTGCTGACAACCGAATGATGTCAATTGTACATTTTTCATCATTCTTGATTGTATGTTTATTTATGAATATTAGGAGACTGGTGATGCGGCAATTTCTTGATTCGGGTTTAGCCGAGGAGATTGTTCCCGGAAACGAAATTGAAAGCGGGAGTGTCGTGCGAAGAATTAACGGTGAGAAAGATCAGCAGGGTGCTTTTATGCGTTATGATGATACCGGTGCGCTGATTCTTGTCAATGTTGTTGATATGAAAAATACCGAATTTGCCGCAGAGGCGGGTTTGCTTCGCTGTGATCAGTCGGACAAGCTCTATCGTTACACAACAAGTTTTGCCAACAGTGCGCGTTCGGCGGATGCTTTGACGGTGCTTACCGAGTGGGCGCTCTATAAGAAGCATTCCCTGTTGCAGGACGCGATGAAATATTTTTTCATGACAGCCTTTGTCCCGGAGCAGATACTTGCACTGAAAAAGGCGGATATGCTCAAACAGGTATTTATCCCCTTACAGCAGAAATTCAAGATAGGTAAGTTTGTTGAAGTCGTAGACTGGGACAAGGTGAGATATGACCGCTTTATGGAGCTTCTGTACAACCTTGACGCAGGTGATCATTTGACCTATGTAGCGATGGTTCCGCAGACAATTTCATATAATCCCATGTTTTATTCCATTGGCACCAAACCGCATCAGACGACCGCAGAATCACTGAAATCTGAACCCTTCGGTTTTAAGCCAAGTCACGGGGGACACATCAAGTGTGTCGAAAATGATGGCGGAGTAATGCTGCTCGTTGACGCCGGGTCCGATTTTCTCGGCAAGGGTTTGAAAACACCCCTGCGTGATGCCGAGATCGTTGTCAAGGCGCTGAAAAAACTGTACCCGGGCTTTATTTATAAGCCGCTTGAAGGGCGTGGTGCTTTCGGTTCCGAACAAAGTTACTGATTTTACTGATTATAATACGTTCTTGTATTCAGTTTCATGACTCGCAGGGCCTGTGCCGTATGCAGTCCCTCTTTCCGGCTGTTCCGGCCGATCCTTCTTTTTCCTTGACACGCTTAATATCGGGTGAAATAATTATGTTACGGCTCGAATAAGCACCGTTACAACCGATAAGGTTCTGTCGGGTCGTTTCCGGTTTTGGTGTCGGTTCTGTCCGATTTTGCAGTTTCCTGATATTCTCACAATATACCGATCAAGAGTTTTTCTCTGTGAACCGTTTCATTCCGGGTGATGAGTAAGGGGAATCCGGAATAATCAGCTTCCGGGTGAAAATTTCCCCGCTTTCGTTTGTCCTGTTCGAGGGCCGGGTTGCAATTGCCGATTGCAGGCGATTCCCAGTAGTTTTTAGAACACATCGCGTAAAACGGTCACTATGAGATACTTGCGCTTGGGTTGCAGGTTTGAGGGAAGAGGATATGTTCAGTTTAAATAGGGGGGTAATATGGAAAAAGAGATGTTATTAAGATTTTGTGAATCTATCAAACAGGCGGATGTTATCGACAACAGTTTGTATAGAAGCTATGATGTGAAACGCGGTTTGAGGGATATCAGCGGAAAAGGAGTGCTTGCCGGTCTTACGGAAATTGCCGAGGTCAGAGGTACGGAAACTGTAGACGGAGAAATCAGGCCGATAGAAGGTAAATTAATTTACAGAGGCATGGATGTCGTCGATATTACAAGGGGATTTATCGCTGACGAACGTTTCGGCTTTGAAGAGACGACCTATCTTCTGCTGCTCGGATCGCTTCCCAACAAGGATCAGCTCGACAATTTCTGCCAGGTGTTGAGTGAATGTCGAGGACTTCCGCACGGCTTTGTTCGTGACATGATCATGAAATCTTCAAGCCGGGATATCATGAACGCTATCGCCCGCAGTGTACTGGCTCTGTACAGTTATGACGACAATCCCGATGATGTTTCACTGGATAACGTACTGCGCCAGTCACTTTATCTGATAGCTAATTTCCCTCTTCTGGCGGTATATGCCTATTCGGCTCTCGAATATTATCATAACGACAAGAGTCTTATAGTTCACAAACCGCTTGCAAATCTATCGGCTGCCGAAAATTTCCTTCATATGATGCGTCATGACAATTCGTATACACGTCTTGAGGCTGTTCTTCTCGATCTTGCCCTGGTTCTGCATGCGGAACACGGCGGTGGTAATAACTCCACATTTACGAATCATGTCGTTACCTCTTCGGGAACCGATACCTATTCGGCTGTTGCCGCATCGCTCGGTTCGCTGAAAGGACCCAAACACGGCGGTGCGAATATTAAGGTCGTTCAGATGATGGATGATGTCAAGGATCATGTCAAGGACTGGAACGATGAAGATGAGATATCGTCGTATCTGACGAAGATTGTCAATAAAGAGGCTTTTGACAACCTGGGGCTGCTCTACGGTATCGGCCATGCTGTATATTCTCTCTCGGATCCCCGCGCGGTTATTTTCAAGGGCTATGTCGAACAGCTTGCGAATGACAAGGGTTTCGGAGAAGAGTACGGGCTATATGAAAGGGTGGAGCGCATAGCGCCCCAGATTGTGGCAAAAAACAGGAAGATGTACAAGGGGATAAGCGCAAATGTCGATTTTTATTCCGGCTTTGTTTACAGAATGCTCAATATCCCCCCTGAGCTGTTTACTCCGCTGTTCGCGATAGCCCGTATTGTCGGCTGGAGTGCCCACCGGCTCGAAGAGATAGTAAACGGCGGAAAGATAATTCGACCAGCATATAAGAGTGTTGCTGAGGAACACGCCTACGTACCCCTTCGGGAAAGATGATGCAGTTCTCGTGAAGCTGCAGTGTTTGACCGGCTGCAGTTTACTTCTGCCCGATTGTCAGCGTCAGTGGAGCCTTGGCTGATAGCTTTAAAAGGCCCCTGAGTTGATCAGTTCTTCGATTTTTTTACGGGTTTTCGCCTGGTTTATATCATCACCGATGAGCCGGTAAAGATCATCGAGCAGTTCCCAGTTTCTGAGATTTTCGGGGTTCAGCTCTATCGCTTTGCTGATGTTTGTTATGGCCGCATCGTAATCGAGTTTTCTGGTTGAAAGCACCCTGTTGGCGTAGTATATGTGCGCGATGTGATGGTATGTTGCCTCAAGATGCGGCTGATAATATTTCAGTTGCTCAAGTTTTGCTATTGCCGCGGCATTTTTTCCCTCTGAGCGATATATCGAGGAAATTTCGAAATAGGCCTCTGTGTGTGCGGGATTGACCTCGATCACCCGGAGGCAATAGAATTCCGCCAGTCTGAGCTTTTTGTCTTTTCTGGCACTTCGAGCCGCCTCAAAAAGGGGGGTCGACTGTTTGCTGGCGATGTTGTATGCTTCTCTGAAAAGCGATTCTGATTTTTCGACGTTGTTCCGCAGGCTTTCGATTCGTGCCATTCCGATTCTGGCCAGAATGTTTTCAGGGTTCAGTTCGGCGGCACGCTGAAAGTGGAACAAGGCCTTGTCGTAGCGTGCGACATAGTCATATATCTCACCGGCACGAGTGTGTACGGCATCCTGCTGCTCATAATATTTCAACGAGCGTTCGTAATAACCTAATGCTCTGCGATATTGTTTTTTTTTGTACCATATCTCACCGAGGTATCGTGCGGAAATATGGTCTTCCGGATTATCTGCAATCGCCCGTTCAAAGCTCTCGAGAGCATATTCGGTCATTTCATTTTCATATTGAATTATGCCTTTCTTTTGAAGAACGGTCAGTTCGGCACCCGAAAGGCTGTTTGAAAAATAAAAAGAAAAAATCAAAATGAATTGTGTTGACAATAATGCGAGTGCTTTTATATATGTACTTGTCTTTGAGACGGGGTCAGGTAGCTCAGTCGGTAGAGCAGAGGACTGAAAATCCTCGTGTCGGGGGTTCGATTCCCTCCCTGACCAAAATCCCACTTCTTTCTTCTTTAATAAAATAATAATCTCCGCTTAGTCCGTGTAATGGTTATGCCGTATCATCAGAACGGCTTTTCACCTGCAATGTTTCCGCGTGGCGAATAACGGCATACCAGTATGTCGTATTGACCGGCCACCGCTTTCGCGCATCCAACGTGTGTTGTCGTTTTCCAGACCATCTGTGTATAATGTGATACATTGTCTGGTTTGCCGGTTTTACTCACAGCGGGGTATACTCCATCCGAAAAATCTTTCTCTTCGCTTCCCCAGCAATCAACCATTTGTGCAAAAGTATAGGCGTTTGAGCTGCCCCACCAGATGTTTTCACCCTGTTCGACAGAGCCGCTGCCGTAAATTTTACGGCCATTATGTTTTGCGAGATAATCTGCCCAGCGTTGAGCTTCCAGTGCAAGTTCATTTGACCACTCGAGCGCATCAAGACCGATTGCGCCTCTATAACGGTTATGCGCTGCAAGAATCTCTGCCGCTCCCCGTTCATCGATTGATTTAATTCCTTCGTCAATACCCTGTGCCAACAATAAGCCGAAGGCACAAAACACTGCTAAAATACAAGCCGACATGCGTCCCATACTGCTCACCCTCTCACGTTTCTCTATATTTGTTGAATATCTCCTTTCTTCTTTGTTTTTTTTCCAGCAAAAAACTGATTTACTCTCGAAAGCCTGTGTAAAATCAGCTACATCACGATAGTTATGGAACCATTAGGTTCGGTGAGTTACGAAATACACAATGATCGATACATCGCAACATTGTTATGATGTGTGTCGGTGAAGGGAAGGCAATTATGAGTATTTTTTTTGATAAAGCGGGGTGTGTGAATCGACTTCAGTCTCTAGCGTTAAACTGTGTCCTGTTTGCTGTCGAGGAAATTGAAGTAGCGGTTGACGCCTGTTATCTGAAAGAGGTTCTCGATATCGGAATTGACATTCAGTACGTACATGATTATGTCACGGCTTTTATAGGTCTGTAATATTCGAACAAAGGAACCGAGAGCCGAACTGTTCAGATAAGGCACCTTCTCAAGGTTAATACCGATGCGTGAATATTTTGGGAGCGTATGGGAATATATATAGTCCTCAAGATCCTGTGTTTCCTCGAAGGCTATATTGCCCTCGATGTCAAAGATTTGCATGTCGGACTGTTCTCTGTATGTTATCTTCATCGATTCCCCTGAAAATCGTAAAAAAGCACCAATCTGCATACCCAATGTATACCAATTCTATTCACTTTCCACTTATTTTTACCATATCAGTACAGGGGAATATATTGAAAGCAAAATTGTAAAAATAATGGAAATTTCGGTGGTTCAGAAAATCACACGAGGGTGACAATTTTCAGTTTTTTTGCACATTCCAGGCAGAGCCTGTAGCCTTTCTGTCCTTTTACGGGAATATAGTGATGGTCGAGCCGGCTAAGCGGTTTTTTACAGTTTTGACAAAACATTGTTTTTCTCCCGTTCGCATGTTGTGCTTGAAGCGCTAATCTGCTGCAGTGGCGCAGTGGTCTTATAATACCAGATCGGATAAAAAAAATTGATTCTTGAATGGAATATCCTTACTGTAAAGCGATATTGTTGCTTCGGTGAAGGTTGATATCACCCCGGAAACCCATCCGGAAAGGGGTTCCGGGAGCCTGGAAAATATCCATTTTTGTTGGAAATTTTGTTTACAAGGGGCTCATGCTTTTTAGTATCGGTTCTCGGCTCGTGTGTTAGCCCGCACGGGTGGTTTTTGGCGGATAGTCGTTATAACGCGATTTCCCCTGACAGTTTGCTGTTAAGCAGCAAACTGCTAATATTTAAACCGAGTACGTCGTAGTGTATCTCTGCCGGCGTAAGTACGGAGGTTGGTTTATATGGCTGAACGCGAAGCAATGATCAAGAAAACCAAAAAAAAAGGCAGAAGTACTCGCAAGGTAAACCTGGCTCGTCTTTATACCGCGATGAACAAGATGTCAGAAGATGCGGTTGACAAGGAAATTCTTAAACGTTTCAAAATTCTTATCGACTCCTGTGATCAGGATATTACAAAGTTGTCAGTGGATATGGTGTTTAAAGATCCTTCTGCGGTCAATATCAACGATTTTCATGAGGGTCTGCAGCCGTATATTCGTCACTACATATTTCTTGTAAAAAAGAATACAAAGGGCGTCGATGAAAAACCAAAATCAACAAAAGCAGTCCGGGCAAAAGGCCTCAAGTCCGTCAAAAGTGTCAAAACCGTCAAATCTGCAAAAACCGCAAAAGCCTAAATATATTGTATTGCTTGCCGACGGGATGGCTGATCTTCCGATCGCATCCCTGGGCGGGCTTACCCCGCTGGCGTATGTACCGACTCCTCATATGGACGATTGTGCCCGAAAAGGAATTTCCGGGATGGTTCGAACCGTTCCTGAGGGCATGGCTCCTGGCAGCGATACCGCAAATCTGGCCGTGTTCGGTTATGATCCGGCCGTATATTATACCGGACGCGCGCCTTTCGAGGCGCTCAACATGGGCATCGCTTTGGGGCCGAATGATCTCGCTTTTCGTATGAATATTGTCAATGCCGCCGGTGGCATAATGAACGATTTTACTTCAGATCACATCTCATCGGAATACAGCAAATTGCTGGTCGATGAACTTTGTGCGATTGATTCACCCCTTTCGTTCTACGCGGGTGTTTCTTATCGCAATATTGCCGTGTGGCCCGATTATCCCTACAAATCGCTGCCGCAGAGCGTAGCGCCTCATGATATACA
>JAEWVL010000284.1 GCA_023396665.1 Spirochaetota bacterium | reverse complement strand
GATGAAAGGACTGCTGCTTGCCGTTGTCATAGGAATTCCGGTATCACTCGTGTTTTATTGGTTTATTTCTTTCAGTGCCGCTGATTGGTGGATATATTTCGGTCTGTTTTACATTGTATTCTCTCTTGTGATTTCAGTTGTTGCTCCGGTATTGATTTTGCCGATGTTTTACAAGAGCTGGCCTCTGGACGATGAAACACTCCTGGAAAAAATTACCGTATTGGCGAAGAAGAACAATATATCCGTAAAGGAAATAAAGGTGTTCGACCTGAGCAAAAATACCAAAAAAGTTAACGCCGCGATCACCGGTCTTGGAAAAACAAAGACAATCCTGCTCGCCGATACGCTGGTTAACGGTTTTTCCCGCGAAGAGATATATTCAGTGTTCGCCCATGAAATCGGCCACAACCAAAAGAAACATATCTGCAAAAATATTTTTATAAGTTCTTTCTTTGTAATGCTCGCACTTTTTTGCTGCTCATGGGCTCATTCTCTTAGCGTGAGCGCTTTGGGATACAGTTCAATCACGCAGCTGGCATCGTTGCCGATTCTGGCTTTTTATCTTTACATCTTTTCCTTGCTGTTGATGCCGCTCATGAATTCTATAGCACGTGGTTTTGAGTATGAAGCGGACGCCTTTGCAGTTCGGGCGTCGGGTGCAGAAGTCTTTATATCTGCATTGAGAAAGATTGCAGACATCAATCTTTCCGACGAAGATGCACCCGCTCTGTACGAATATATCTTTTTCAGTCATCCATCAATACCGAAAAGAATCGTCGCAGCGGAGGCAATCAGGTAATGGCTTTTGAAAATCGTCTTACGGATCCCTGCGAGCAACCGAATGAACAGGAAAAATCGCTTCGTCCAGAGACGCTTTCCCAGTTTATCGGGCAGCGGAAAATAACTGATAATCTGAAAGTGTTTATCGAAGCCAGCAAGATGCGCGGAGAAAGCCTGGATCACATTCTGCTCGCAGGACCTCCCGGTCTTGGCAAGACCACCCTCGCCTTCATTATCGCCAGAGAGCTTGGCGTCAATATTAAGGCAACCTCAGCGCCGATTATCGACAAGGCTGGCGATTTGGCTTCCATTCTCAGCTCGCTTGAGGCTAATGATGTTCTCTTCATCGACGAGATACACCGCTTGAGTGCGGCGATAGAAGAGATATTGTATCCCGCCATGGAGGATCGATCGATCGATATTCTGATCGGACAGGGGGTCGGAACAAAGACGGTGAAAATCCCCCTTTCCCCCTTTACACTGATTGGCGCGACAACACGAACCGGTCTTCTGACCTCCGCTCTTCGTGATCGTTTCGGAATACCGTGCAAGCTGAACTATTACGAGAACAGTGAGCTTGAGTTGATTGTGAAGCGATCGGCCGAAATTCTCGGATATGCCATCACCGACGGAGCCTGCACTGAAATAGCGAGGCGTTCACGACGAACTCCGCGAATAGTGAACCGGCTGCTGCGGCGGGTTTCCGACTTTGCCGTTGTAAAAGGGAAAACGGAGATTGATTACGATATCGCGCTGTATTCACTTGAGCAGCTCGATGTCGATGAGATGGGTCTCGATGACATGGACAGGCGTATCATTAAAACGATTATCGAAAATTATCATGGCGGCCCGGTAGGGGTAAAGACGATCGCAATCTCAATCGGAGAAGAAGTGGATACGATCGAAGACTATTATGAACCATTTCTGGTTCAGGCTGGTCTTCTCAAAAGGACTCCTCGCGGCAGAATGGTGACACGAAAAGCCTATTCTCATCTCGGTTATGAGGGATACGAATTGGACATGCAGAATAGCAACGGGCAGGGAGAAGGAACGCTGTTCTGACCGCTGTACTATTCTTTACCCGCAATTTCCCTCAATTACACCTTGCTAAATAATATTTTACATTGTGCACTTGATGATCCATTGTGACAGGTACTTTACAATGAAAGGGTGAGCGCCGAAATACGGCTCACAAAACAAAAATGGATCATACTTCAGTAAAAACCGTTGCACAGCTTCTGTTGAATACCGGCGCGCTGTCTCCTGAAAAGGTTGTTACGTATTGTCGTGTCAAGAAGCGTCTTTCCGAGATCAATTACAAGAAATTGACGGGGATGGTGCTGCGAATGGCGGCCTATCTCGCAAGAAGAGGTGTTCGCAGGGGAGACGGGCTTGCTCTTTATTCCGACAACTGTTTCGAATTTTGGGTAGTCGATTTCGCATGCCAGATAGCGGGGATAGTGTCAGTCGTTATTCATCCGCTGATAAGCACGAAGAAGCTGGCCCATATTCTGAAAACGAGTCAGGTAAAGGTTTGTCTTGCGGGAGAAGGTTTTGCGAAAACCGTCTATGATCTGCGCTCTGAAGTTCCGACGCTTCGGGAGATAATCGCCGTTGCCGAATCTCCACGCACGCGTTTTGTCACAAACTTTGCGGATGCGCTTGAAAGTGTCGATATTCCGCCGGCAGATCGTATTGGCAGAATGGTACAGTCTGTACGTCCCGAAGATATCTCGGTGCTATTCTGGACGGTGCAGGAAGAACTGGTTCCTGTGGCCTATACGCATGAAGCCGTCATACGGATGCTTGGAATTTTGTATGACAAGGGTATAGTGCCGGACAAGCAGGCGACAGTTGTGACGCCGTTCTCTCACATCGATTATTGTGCCCGGCTCTTCGGTGTCTATTTGCCCGTGCTGCTTGAATTGCCTTTTTTGCCGGTCTGCGACATACAGGAACTGTTGTCGCTGCTGCCGGTTCTGACGCGGGTGACGCTTTGCGGAGAATCCGTGCTGTTTTCATCGTACCTTGCCCTGGTTAATGATGTCAAGAAACGATTTTTCACACAGAAACCCTTTCACTTTTTTGTACATGCTGAAAGTTCCCGTAAGGGAGTATTGAGTAATTTCTTTAACGATTTGGATTGCTCGATGTCAAGGGCGCATTATGCAAGTAAATGCCATGCCGATAAAATCGCAATGGCCATCTGCTGGGGCGGCGATGAGAGCTTTTCTCTCTCGTCGCTTTCACGGGAGTTTTCGTTTCCTTCACATCAGATTTTCAGAATATCATTGTCGCCTCCTCTTGGCAGATTTTCAGAAGAACTTTCCCTCTTTTTTCTGGGGGATACCGATACGGTGCTGCCATGCAAATATCAACATGATATAGCCAGGGGTGACAGTTTCAAAACCTTTCTGGTTGAAGCGATTGCAGCGGTAAAAAAATCTTCAGGACTGTATGAAGAAAAGCTGATACCTGTCGACAAGTACTATCTGCCGCAGGGATATTTCGAGGATGCGATTATGCATTCGCGTTTTATCAAACGGGCTGTACTTGTAAGCAACGGCATAATTGCGGGTGTACTTATTGTGGCGGATGATTCGCTGGCTTCCGTGCGGCTGAAACCGTCGGGAGCCGCTGTGCGCATTGAGGAGGATCTCGAAAGAATATCATCAGATTTCATCTGGAAGTTGCCGCTTAAACGCTTTGCCGTGCTCGACAGTGAATATGCACAGCTGTCACGGGAACAAATCTATATTGAATGTTCGACGGTCATAGAAAAAATGCTCTCTGAAAAGAAAGTCGAAAATGCGAACACAGACAGTGATGTCGTGACGGAAAAAGAGTGAGAAACGATGCCTGAAAGCATCGTTTCCCGGAAAGCAATTTATTCGACGATACCTGAAAGTTTTTTCACTTTCTTGATTTCTTCCTCGTAATCATCAAATTCGGGCTTCTGGCATCTGAAAAGACCGGTATAGTAATATTCTTCGATCGTGTTGTTATTCAGTTTGTACATCCTTTTCAGCTCTTCCCGGTTTTCATCAACAAAGGCGAGCGCTTTTTCCGATCTGATTTCTCCTGTTATCGAATCGATTTTCTTGGAGAACTCGGCGATATCTGTGGCAAAGGTGAATGTCGATTCGTTTACGGGATTGATCTCTTTGAGATTGAGTATGGTTTTCAGATCAGAGACGAGGTAGAAATCGTTGTGATGAGGATTCAATCTGCGGTAAAGTTCATCGTACAGACCTTCCAAATCCTCTTCTTTGCAGACTCTGCTCGCAATCATGAGAATGCCGTCGAACTCAAGCGCTCTTTTCAATTCGTCTATGAGGCGTGACGAGTCATACAAATCAAGATAGTCCGCGCAAATGGCCATGTCCACTGAGTGGTAGTCAACGGGAAGGTCGGTAGCTCTTCCGCAGATATAGCTTACATTTTTCGGTAAGCTTGTTTTCGCTTCCGCGGCAATAGCCGTGTCTTCGACAAGGATGTAGATGTTTTTAACGAGCGTCGAGAGTTTTTCTGCCAGTGCGATTTCAGCGCCGATAATCAGCAGTGTGTCGGGTGCATGCGTCTTGACCGCAGCGACGGCGAAATCGCTTGTTTTCGAAGCAGTATTCTCGTTGTCTATAGTCAGTCGGCTGGCGCTCGATTTTTTGATGAATTGTATAAGATTTTCCGGTGTCATCGTATCCTCTCAGATTTATGGTCTTTTGATCGCCGTTGATAAGTAAGATGAAAACGGCTAAATTCTGTCTCGTGTAATTTGTAGTTGACAGTGAATTTTTTGCAAACTAAAAATATCCACCGTTGTCAGGCATACCTTTTGCGGAGATCGTACATGGACAATCAGCAGGAAGAAGTATACTATGATTCCTGGAAAGAGAACAGAGACATTATTCTCGAATACAACCAGGTTTCACTGAAAGACGCAAGCATATCAAACATACTTGGCCTCGGAGTCGACAATGTCACGTCGAAACAGGCTATCGTAAAAGTAATGAAAATGATCGAGGATGGGGGCGTTCATCACATTATTGCATTGAACCCCTATAAAATGGTGCGCTATAAGGCAAATTCCGATTTAGGCGTCATTTTCAGCAAAGCTTCCATGAAGTTTGCGTCGGGAGCCGGTGTGCAGCATCTCTCAAAAATTTCAGGTGCGCAAGCTCTTGTCGAGAGAATTCCCTTTCTCTCTTTCATGATGGAGCTTATCCGGCTGGCTGAGATAAAAGAGTATTCAATTTTTCTTGTCGGTGCAAAGCCGGAAGTTGCGGAGAGGGCCTATGCAAATCTTATGAAATCCTTCCCGAAACTGCGTGTTGTTGGACGTCATGGCGGTTTTTTCAATCCTGAGAGGGAAAAATCTGTTGTGGAGGCGATCAGAAAGACTCAGGCAAATATCGTGCTCATCGGAATGGGTTTTCCCAGAGAAGACAAATGGATCGCGAAAATCCGCAACAGTTTTCAGAATGCCGTTCTGATAGGCATTGGCGGCAGTATCGATATCATTTCCGGAGAAAAAATGAAAGCTCCGGCATTTTTTATGGAAAGAGGACTGGATTGGTTTTATCGTTGTATCAATCGTCCCTGGCGTTACGGCCGGCTTTTCAGGGTTTGGCTTTTGTTTATGCATGGCCATATCAACAGGATATTTTTCAGAGGAAGAACCAAAACATACAGATATCGTTAAAGGATTATCGATGGAACAACTATCCCCTCAGGATAAAAAATACAACGACCTTCTGAAGCTTATTGAAATAACCAAAATAGTCAATGCGACACTTGATATCGGAAAACTCCTGACTAACGTCATGGAGGCTATCAAGGGTATTCTTGTCTCTGAAGCCAGCTCTCTTCTGTTCTATGATGAATCGACGTGCGAGCTCATATTCAAGGTCGCGACCGGAGACAAGGGCGATAAACTGACCGAGCAGTACCGCTTCAAAGATAGCGAAGGGATCGCGGGATGGAGCGCCAGAAACAAAAAATCAATCATTGTCAACGATGTCTACTCCGATGACCGCTTTAATCCGACCTTCGACAAGATAACCGGGTTTAAGACAGAGGCGATAATCTGCGCCCCTCTGCTATTTAAGGGGAAACTGATCGGTGTTGCCGAGGGGGTTAATCCCATCGGCCGACAAACATTTACTGAAGACGATCTGTATCTGTTCAACCTTTTTGCAGAGCAGGCCGTAATGGCCGTTCAAAATGCGATAACCTTTGAAGGTTCAATTGAGCGAATCAAACTGCAAACTGAAATGGATGAGGCGAAAGCCGCATATGAGCAGGTGATAAAACCGGCCGGTTTCTTCTTCAATTCGGTTGAATTCGCCGTAACGACCAAGGCTGCCCGCCAGTTCAGCGGTGATTTTTTTATACACAATAAACAGGAGGACAGCGTCTCTTTTTTGCTTTCTGACAGCGGAACGCGCGGACTTACCGGTGCATTCAAGGGTACCTTTTCTTCAGGTTACATTTTTGCGCAACTCAATAACAAGCGTTCACCGGGACGGGCTCTTGAGCGTTTTTATACGGATACGGTGGTTACTGAGCCGTTTCAGAGCAGTTCCAACTCGATAATGGTTTTTTTCCCCGAACAACGAAAACTGACCTATGCCACTGCCGGCTCGATTCATCTTCTGTTATTCAGAAAGAGGGAAATCCGCAAGTTAAGAACCAACTGCAATCCCCCCGCGAACGAGTTCAGTACCAGAAGCATAGTCTTTCAACAGGGAGATCTTCTGGTCGCTTTCACTGAGGGGATAACGACAATTTCCGATAAAAAAGCGAAGAAGTTCGGAATAGAGGGCGTTCTCAGAGCCGTAAATGTTGAAGCCGGGGCCCAGGAGAACATGATTAATATCGTGGACAGGGTTAATGAACATGCTGAAAAACTGATAAAATTTGATGATATCACCCTTCTCTGTGTAAAATTTTAGCGGATCCCGATTTCTTTTATAACGTAAATTCCAGAACAAAAATTCCCATTACTATTGAACATTTTCTGAGCGGCCTTTACGAAGAGCAGTTATCTTTTGGTATACCTGCTAATATGAGCAATCAGCACAAATCTCAGCTGAGGTGAAATAAAAATTATGAGTTTTGAAAAGTACGGGAATTATGCGGTTGAATGGAAAAGAACCGAGGTGTAATGATGGAGACGGATGCTTTCAAGCTTTATAATATATCGGGAAGTTTGAATTTTGAGCTGTTTGATAATGAACTGAACCTGTTTAATATCGACGAGATATCACGTTCGTATCACAGCGTGTTGCGTTCGTATTTGGGCGCGTATACGGAAATTGTTCTTGATATGAAAAAAGTCAGGATGATTGATTCGTCGGCTCTTGCTTTTCTGGTTCGCGCGAGTCTTCTTTCGAAAAAGAATAAAAAAGCGTTCATATTGAAAAACCTCAACGAGAGTGCCAGAAAGACACTGGAATATGCCAACCTCGCAAAGGAATTCGAAATCTTCTGAATAAAGTATTGCAGTTGTTCAGGAAAGGGACGAATGTTCATCAGTCTTTGGAAAAACTGTTTATCTCATTGGAGATTTCATCGTCGCTGATCAGGCGTAGAGATTGTTTTATGATGTCATAAACCGCAACGGCGGTCTCGCGATCCGTTTCGGGGATGGTTTGAGAATCGGTCAGATTGCCGAGTAGTTTATTGGCGATTTCCAGATTGGAAAT
Source organism: Spirochaetota bacterium (assembly GCA_023396665.1). GTDB lineage: Bacteria > Spirochaetota > UBA4802 > UBA4802 > JAFGJZ01 > JAEWVL01. The sequence goes on along the minus strand of JAEWVL010000284.1, from coordinate 4,784 downwards.
AATCGTTTCGAGTATATCGTCACACATACCCTATCCATAATTGAAAACCATAAAAAGACAAGCAGTTTTTGCTTAAATGGCAGAAAACAATATTTTTGAAAATAAACCTAAAGACTTCTGTATCGCAGTCAGGTTTTTATTTCATTGATTTGTTTCTTTTTTTGTTGACACAGAAGGGGCATTAATTGTCTTATCTCTATTGTCAAGGGGTAGTAGCTCAGCCGGTTAGAGTACGTGCCTGTCACGCACGGGGCCGCGGGTTCGAGTCCCGTCTACCCCGAAGAAAGATGGCTTTTGCCATCTTTTTTTTTCTTCAAAATTCACGCCTTGACTTTTTGATCCCCCTCTGTATTTTTACTCCCGACAGGCGAAAAAGTACCAGATTAATTCCGCCATGATTTTCAATTCCGTTTACATGAAAGCAATACCGCAAAAATCAGTCGGAGCTGATATTTTTTCACTCATACTGCTTGTATTTTTCGAATTATGAACTAAAAGAGTCTCAAATAAAGAAAATTTCTCCGAACCCTTTCGGAATAAGAAGACTCCTGTGCGGGGACAATCTTGCTAAAATACTGAGTTGCTATATTAGTTGGCGATAAGGGTTTTGATGGGAAAAGTGAAGAGGGATGGTCGTTATGAAAACGTTTAATGGTTTTGGTATGCGTTCAGCGCCAGGTTCTGGTTCGAGTACAGGTATTTGGAAAAAGAAGACGAATATTTGTGTAAGAGGGTTATTTGTAGTTCTGACTCTGCTTTTCGTATCCGGCGCACTGTTTGCGGTAAACAAGAAAAAACCGCTTGAGACAAATGTGAAAGAGGGTGTTTACATACAAACTGACAGGGTCACAGTCAGAAAAATGCGCGATCTGCCGATACCCTCATCTTCAGAGGATTACGCTTTTTTGCAATCTATAGATAATGTCACAAATATAGTCCTTGGATCTTTTTCAAATTCGGAAAACAAAATCACTTTGATAAGCGACGAAAATGCGGATGAAGTGGTGGATTACATAATTCATTATTATACCGATACAAAGAAGTTTACGAAAGAGCCGAATCCCTCGTCGGTGTACGGAAAAGAAGCCTTTATTCAGATGAAAAAGGATATAATAAACGGAACGCGAAGAGGACCTATCGTTCCGAACAATGAGGGTCTGATTTTTCTGAAAAGGCTGATTAACGGTAAAAATGAGGCGATAGCCGTACTCAAGACAAAGCAGGGCTATACGGTCAAGATTACCGATGCTGACGAGAAATCAATGACCAGAACACGTTACATGTACTCAAATAACGGTTCAAGAGGAGTCGATCTCGTATTTTTCATAGCGTATACCAATGTTTACGAAACGAGGGTGCAGCCGGTTATACAATACAGCGTATACTGTAACAACAGCTTTGATCCGACGGTAAAAGCCGTTGTCGATGATCTGCTGAAAATAACTGCAGAAAGTAATCTTTCGCGGTAATACTCAAACACCCGCAATAGAGTTTAACAGTTTGCTGCTTAACAGCAAACTGTTAAACGGTACATGGATGTACCGCCATTAAGCTCGGCATATTCCGATTAAAAAAACGAGCTTAATTCGAGCTTCGGCTAGCGAATATATTTTGCTATTTCAATCACCGATTATCAAGAGCCTTGTGCGCCAACACAAGCGCACCGTCTTTGCTTACCGCCCCGGCAATGAAGCGGGCCGGATGGCAGAATAAGGCGTCGGAGACTCCGGTAATTGCGGCCAAGTGCTCCTTTTTCGCTCCTGCCCATGCTTCAGGCAGCTGTTTTCTGCAGGCGAATCCCCCCATCTGCCGTGGAACGGCACGAACCCGCCAGTCACCGGTCGTTGAGGGAAAAACGACGTAGAGAATATCGGGGTATTCATTGATGATTATCTGCCAGGGACAGTACCTGTCGAGAACAAGCAAGTGCGGATTTGTCGCGTTCTCTACGGCTTCGGTAATGATGGATCGGGCTTTGTCAAAACCGATGGCTCTGTCAAGCTCAAGCAATATCAGTTTCACCGCAAAATCAACAGCCTCAGAAAAGGCCCTGTCATGGCCTTCTTCAATTTTAAACCAGACGGGATTAAACACGTCAATCGCATCCGAAACGCTATAGTGCTGTATGATTAAATCTTCCTCTCCGACAGAATAGCCGCAGTCTATTGCATCAATACTCTGAATGAGACGTTTGTCTATATATTCAAACTGGTTCTTTGTTTTGGCGATTTGCGAACCAAAATGTTTCCAGATTAAACCGCACGACGCATAGGGAATGCCGTTTTTGCGTTCACCGGCGCCATCGACGAGGTGATGGTCAAAATCACCGCTTTCGGGAGCATACTTTCCGCCGACATCAAGTCGCATCTGCGCCTGTGCCAGTACGGCTTCGTCCCGGGAGCGGATAATCTCGATGTCTTTGTGGATTATTTTCAGTATGGCCACGGCAAAGACATCATCAGCGTGGAAAACTCCGTCATGAACGGCAATGCGAAGCGGCGTTTGGGTCGTCATGATTCCTCTCATATCAGCCAGGTAATAGGGTACTACTTATGTGTTTTTGCGATGTCATGTCAATTACTCTATCCTGTTACAAAAGAACTTTGTCATGGGTACAGACGGGGGATAAGGGACACGACCGCATTTTCCACAGAGAGAATACGCCTGCCGGCAGAAACGGGCAGGAATCCCCCCTTTTCAAGAAGATCAATTTCAAAGGGAATAAACCCGCCTTCGGGACCGAGAACCAGTGTGGCCGCTTGATTGATGTTGAAAGGAAAAGGATTTTGCGCATAGGGATGCGCCAGCAGTTTTCGTGTCGATTGCGAGATATCGGGAAGGATGTCCTCGACAAAGGGTTTAAATAGCCGATGAAAAGAAAGCTGCGGCATAATGGTATCAGCGCATTGGGCAAGGGCTTCGAGAAAAATGGTATGTGTTGAAGTATCAAGAAGAAGAGGACTGTTCCAGTAACTTTTATCCACCCGCCATGTCTTGATGAAATGAAACTTTTTTACGCCCAGACAGGTGGCGCCGAAAAGAATGCGGCGAAATACTTTCGGTCGGGGGAGAGCGCATACAAGCGTAAGAGCCGGGGCTTCGGGGGGATCACTGTCCAGATTCACCGAAAGAACGGCCTTTTCCCGTGAAAAGCTCTCGATAGTTGCCGTGCCGAGACGGCCTTGCAGTACACCGGCTTTGAGGCAATCGCCCTGACCCTTTTTCAGGATGTCCGCGATATGGGCAAGTTTTTCAGGACAACGAATCTCAACCCTGTTTTCTGCGGTATAATCCTGTGTAGAAAAAAGCAAAAGATTCAAAGAAGTGCTCCTTTATCGGGGAATAAAAGCCGATAGGGTATAGGGGATATTGTGGACAAATTCCATAGTGGGCAATAATTAGTCCTGTGCAATAAAAATCTTGCCAAAAAAGGCAAACGCCTGTTACGATAGAGGTGAAATCGTAAACAGAAAAGGACAATAATGAAAGCAAACAGTATTTCAGATTCTCTTGCCTGCGCCCTCTCAAAAACAAGACCGTTTATGACGTTGCTGATTGTTATAATTATTGCTGTCGCACTGTTAGCGGGATGCGGTCGCAGTGTAAAGCTTGGCAATGAGGATATTAAAGCAATCTGGCGCCTGTATTATGCACAGGAATTCACAGACGGACTTGAGGAAAGTTTATCGTCCGAACAGCGCAAGGCCATTATTCAGGATATTGCCGAACGCAACAGACTCGATTATGCACAGATCATGGCTCAACTGAAGAAGAGTGATCCGGAGCGATTCGAAAAATTATTCTACTGACAGGTATTTAATAATGCAGAAAAAAAGACTTCGTTCACGTTCATTGCATCTGTTTGTACTGGTGTTTCTGACCGGTTTTTTTCTCGGTCTTGGCAGCTCTTTCGCAAGATCCGAAGAGGACAATTCGTTTAAATACCTCGATTATTTTCACTATGTTTATCAGACGATCAAACAGGAGTACGTTGAAAAGGTCAAACCCGAAGATCTGTTTTACGGGGCGATCAGCGGCATGCTCCGTTCACTGGATGATCCTTATTCAAGATTTCTTGACCAGAAAGATTACGCCGAATTTCACGAACAGGTTACCGGTGAATTTGTCGGTGTCGGTATTGAGCTGACGGTAAAAAACGGTGAAGTGATTGTTATATCTCCAATAGAAGGAAGTCCGGCAAAAAAAGCGGGAATTCTATCGGGCGATCGCATAGTTAAAGTGAATGACAACGTTATCCAGGACAAGGATATGGAAGAGGTTCTGAAGCAGATCAAGGGAAAACCGGGTACAACGGTGAACCTTTCCATAAAACGTGAAGGATTCGATGATATTATCGATCTCACCGTTGAACGTGCGAATGTAAAAGTAAGTTCAGTTCGATACGGTCTTATCAAGGAAATGCGTGATACCGGGTATATACAGATAGTCAGTTTTTATGATTCTACGGGTAAAGATGTACGCAACGCTCTTAACGAACTTTCCAAATCGAATGTCAGCAAACTGGTTCTGGATTTGCGTAATAATCCGGGAGGCAGTCTTGACGCGGCGATAGAGGTGGCTGATTTGTTTCTGGCAAAAAATCTTGTTGTTGTATCAACCCGCGGTCGTGAAGGTTCTGGCGTTGGTGAAGAATATAAGACAGAAAACGACCCCATTTACAAGGGTAAACTGATCGTTCTCGCCAATAACGGCAGTGCGTCGGCATCAGAAATTCTATCCGGTGCATTGAAGGATCACAAGCGCGCCACTCTTGCCGGCGAAAA
>JAEWVL010000084.1 GCA_023396665.1 Spirochaetota bacterium | reverse complement strand
GAATGGACTATAAACTGGGAATTGGAGGAAAAACAAAGCCCAACATAAGTGAAAGCCTGCGCCATCCATACTCAACACTATACCACAATAAAACAACAAGTCAGCAAAAATAAGGCTTGCGAATTGGCACGTTAAAAATAATATTACAGAAGACAAGCAATTGATCATATATATAAGTACTGTCAGTTTTGTTATGAATACTGATGAAGAATGGGAGTTGTTCCTGTTTTAACGAGTGTTGATTTGGCAAATTTTCTATCACTAATGCTAAATAATATAAACGATAGACAGTATTATGAACAATTTGTCAAAATAGCTTTGCATAGTTATGCAGAAATACCAGAAGAGGAGGAAAAATGGAAAAATTAAGAAAACTGCGGGCATTATTATTGGTTCTGCTGATGATGCTGGTGATGATAAACACAGCATGCGGAGGAAGCGGAGGCGGCGGAAGTGATGACCCGGACAACCCTGATAATCCGGGAGACAACCCTGACAATCCAGGAGATGATCCCGGAAACCCTGCAACAGCGTTTGTAGCAATCGACGGAAATACCTACACCTACACCCTGCCGGGCGGCACTGTTTTCAAGGCGATGCTGACACCTGATATTGCGACGACCAAGACTTTTCCGACAGGCACTGGTGATGCAACATCGACAAGTGTACCCGCCCGTTTCATCATGGGTGAAACAGAAGTGACCTATCAGTTATGGAAAGAGGTGTACGACTGGGCAATTGCTAACGGTTACACATTTGCTAATGCGGGTGTAAAAGGTAATGACGGAGCAGCTGGAAAAACAACACAGCATCCGGTAACAACAGTAAATTGGCGCGACTCGATTGTATGGTGTAACGCGTTGACCGAGTACTACAATGCCAATAACGGTTCTGCAATCGATCTGGCTGAAGTCTATTGTTCAGATTCGTTGTTTACAACGCCGATACGAAGTTCGGCAGATGGCAGTTACGGCTCATCGGTGAATTCTACCGCAGGCAGTTTTGACAATCCCTATGTGAATCCGGATGCCAAAGGCTTTCGCCTGCCCGGCAGTATGGAATGGGAATTCGCCGGGCGCTATATCGGTACAACTGATCCATCTCAAACGAATGATGTTGAGAAGGATGGTGTGTATTACACTATGGGTAATAGCGCGAGCGGTTCGACGGCAGACTACAATAACGCAACAGAAACAGCGAAAGTGGCTGTGTACGGTGGTTCAAGCACTGCCGTTGTAAAAAGTAAGGGTGAGAGCGGCGCCAATGCTCTCGGTCTCTACGACATGAGCGGCAATGTGTATGAGTGGTGTTTTGACTGGCATCCAAGTTATGTTGGTTCGTCCCGGGTTATTCGCGGGGGCGCCTATGACAATACTGCGAGCCGCATGCAAGTTGGCTACGTGAACGTCAACTACCCGTATTACGAGCGCGACTTCATCGGCTTCCGTTTCTGTAGGACTCAGTAACTTTTTGGTTTTTTACGTTTTTACCTTTTGCAATTCTTCCCCGCGAAAGCGGGGTCGAATATTTTTTTTAGGGCAGATGTCGTAGAACGGTTCGAACCGGGTTATACGCGGGGGCGCCTATAACAATACTGCGAACAACATGCAAGTTGGCAACGTGAACAACAACAACCCGTATAACGAGAACGACAACATCGGCTTCCGTTTCTGTAGGACTCAGTAAAAAACGGCGTATGCCGTTTTTTACAATGAAAAATGATTAATGAATAATGAATAATTGTTGAAAAATCTGCTCCCTGGAGCAGATTTTTTTGTGAGGTACAATGAAAAACAACCCTTTAAAAGAAAAAAGTTATGCTCTGGCGATTGAAATCGTGAACGTATGCAAAAAGTTGACGGCTGATAAGAAAGAGTATGTACTGATAAATCAACTTCTAAAATCAGGCACCTCGATCGGGGCAAATATCCGCGAGGCTGAATTCGCACAATCGAAAGCTGATTTTATAAGCAAAATGAGTATCGCATTAAAAGAGGCCGCTGAAACAGAATATTGGCTTATGCTCATGCGGGACACTTTGATTATTGATCTGGAAAACAGCAGCCGATTGTTAGAACTTGTTACCGAGATTCTGAAAATGCTTGTTTCTACAGTTAAAAAATCAAAAAACAATAGTTAAGTAATGAAATATTCATTAATATCTATTCCTTTTTCATTGTTTTTATTCCGTTGTACATTAAATGGCGATATATCTGCTCTTATTTGTTGGATATATCCGGAAAGTATCCAAAAAGTGTGCGCTTTAATCTTGCCGACCGGCTCACAAATATATCACTTGATGTATTGGAATCGATAATCGAAGCGATATACGCGAAAGATAAAACAGAAATACTGAAAAGAGCCAATTTACAAATCGAAAAGATTCGTGCTTTATTGCAGATTAGTAATGATAGAAAGTACATATCCATTGGACAGTACGGACATATCTCCGGCGAAATAAATGAAGTCGGTAAAATGATAGGCGGTTGGATAAAGACAATTAAAAACTAATAATGAACAGGTAATAGGGAACCTCGAACAAAGCCATCCCGGGATGCTTGGGCGACCAGCCCGGGATGCATGCTCGGCGGCTTCGCCGCCAACTATTGCGAAGATTATAGCATTTCACGGTTGAATAAATGTAAACGGAACTGTGCAGAAATATCTTTTCCTTTCTTGTTTTTATCAATTGAAAGATATTTCGTGGAACAGTTCCGTTTCTTCCAATCGTGAAATGCTCTAATTTAAAGAGAATCCCAATAATGAAAAGATGCGGAAATCTTAAAGACAGCTTTTTATCTTTTGAAAATCTCTATGCCGGGTATAAAAAGGCGTTTAAGGCCACAAAAAACTACCCGGCCTGCGAGTTTACCTTTAATCTCGACAGAGAGCTTCACCTGTTGCGCAAGGAACTTGCCTGCGCTTCGTATGTGCCGCGCGAGTACCGATATTTCTTGATTAAAGACCCAAAAGAACGTCGTATATCTGTTGCCGAATTCAGAGACCGGGTTGTGCATCATTCACTTGTGAATATTCTTGAACCTGTCTTTGAGAAACGTTTTATTTATGATTCTTACGCGACCCGAAAAGGCAAGGGCACGCATCGCGCGATTGCGAGGGCACAGCACTATATCAGGCAAAACCGCTGGTATCTGAAAATGGATATTCGCAAATATTTCGATTCAATCAATCACGAAATACTTAATAATAGTATTGCCCGTTCAGTAAAAGATTCATTTATTATCAACCTGTGTGCTGTCATAATATCGAAAGGCGGTGACGGCTCTGCCGGACTGCCAATCGGCAACCTTACCAGTCAGTTTTTTGCCAATGTGTATCTTGATATGTTTGATCACTTCATGAAAGAACGTAACAGAATAAAGTGTTATCTCAGGTATATGGACGATTTTTGCATATTTTCTACCGACAAGAGTTATTTGAAAGAAGTTAAAACGATTGTGATTGAATATCTCAAAACGGCTCTCAAGCTTGAAATAAAGAATACAGCGACACTGCTCAACAACAGCCTTCACGGGCTGCCCTTTCTCGGTGTGCGAATTTTCCCGAACATGATACGATATAGAAAAGAAAATTTCAAGCGCAGCATAACAAAATTTGAAAATCGAGAGTGGCAATATAACAATAAATTGATTGATTATGCTCATTATTCAGCCGGTATGCAGAGTCTTGCGGCGTATCTGACGTATTATGGTAAATCTCTGCTGAAAAGCAAATTGCATGAAGACATTGTATAAAAAACTTGTTTGAAAAATGAAGCTGCTGTGTTTCTCTGGAAACACGATGCCGCAAGCATTTGCATAGTGATGAATCCTCCGTACTATGAAGCGGAATTACAGGAGCCTGAAATGAAAAAAACACTGATTACCCTGCTATTGGCATTAATGCTTTTCCCGATTTTTGCACAGAAGACAAAAGTGCAATATGATGCTGCGCGATTTGATGCATTATACAATGCTGTGGCAAAACATTACACGAAAGATGAATTGAAGGCCCTTCTCGAAAGTGACGCTGTCACTGAAACGGATGATGTTACCGAGAAAAATCTCAAATTCATTCTCAGTCCCCTCTCGGTAAAAAAGCAGGCGCTGCAGCACGAGGAATTCATTGCAAAACTGGTGAACGACAAAACCGTGCAGGAAGGCGTCGCGTTTTACGCGAAATATAAAGACGTGCTCAACAGAACTTACGAAAAAACAAAGGTACATCCCGCGGATATCATCGCGATCTTAAACTGGGAGAGCCGTCTGGGGGCGTTTACAGGCAGGCAGCAGGTGATGAAAATATTCATCGGTCAATATTTCTTTGCGGAAAAGTATCACGAATTTCACGTACAGGAAGGAACCTATAAACTTGAGGGCGCGATGAGTACCGAACGCGCGCTGGCGAGAATCGAGCGGCTTAAAAAAAACTCGCTTTCCAATCTGAGTGCGCTTTTGATACAGGCGAAACGCAAGAATTTTGATCCGATCCAGGTAAGGGGCTCGTGGGCCGGGGCGATCGGGTATCCCCAGTTCATGCCCGCGTCGATGGGATACG
>JAEWVL010000053.1 GCA_023396665.1 Spirochaetota bacterium | reverse complement strand
CAATGCGCTGCGGCAGAGTATCCACCCCCGTGGCAAAAACCGAATAGGGCGCCATCGAGAAATCAGAAGGAAATTTAATGTTCACGCCGAGTCCGAAAAATACGCCCTCACCGCACCACAGTTCCTGATCGGGAGCTCTCCCCGTATGGTTTGACCCGACGTTTGCTCCGTAGGCAACATTGCCCCTGCCCTGCGGCCAAAGCGATGCAATCAAAAGCGACTGATGATGAAAACCGACAAAAGGGCCGAGCAGCACCGAAGTCATTTCACCCTCAGCGATTGCACTGTTGGGTCCGATAACGCAGGAGCTGACTTTGCCCTGCCGCTCAACGCTCGAGTATTCGCAAAGAAGCGAACGCTCGACTATCGCCATCGAATCAAGCTCCGATCCCCACTGTATGCATGAATCACTGACATACGAGCCCTGTCCGATACTCGATCTTTCATCTTTTGAAGAAAGCAGCGTGCTGTTCTTTACAAGCAGGGCACCGTTAACGATCGCCCCCTCTCCGATAAAAGTATCTTCAATGGTGTTGCAGTCTCTCACGAGAGCGGCTTTTCCGACATAGCCCTTCGCACAGGTGCAGGCTTCGACATAGCGGGCTGTAAAAATTTTCATTGCGTCTAGATAAGCGACGTCATCACGGCGCATGGCCATTTCCGTCGCAAGAGAAAGATTCAAATCCGCGAACGATTCGATTTCGCGTCCGCCGGTTTCATTTCCGAGAGTGATAAGCACACCGTTGCCGAAGCGGCAGGGCGACGAAGCCCCCAGTGAACCGTTTTTCAGCAGTACCGCTCCATCATCGACAATATAGTTGGAAATCACACCGCTGTTATGCACGATGCAATCGTTTCCGATTTCAGAATCAATGATAACGCTCAGATATATTCCCGAAGAAAGAGAGAATGTTTTGTCCACGGTAACGCGTTTCGAAGTGAAACGGCCGATACGGCAATCCCCCTGGAAGGTATTGTAGTATATGCCGGTTGCTTTAAAGCCGTCGACGACGAGTATGCGACTCCAGTCATCACAGGTATTTCCCTGTCGCTGCAGCTGCCCTGTTTCCTCTTCGCTCAGAGCCCTCAGCTCGTCGCCGAAGAGCACGCTCTTGCCTGCACAGCCCTTAATGAGCGCCGTCGCACGTAAAAACCCCGAGTTCCCGGCAACAGCATCGAAATCCGGCACACATGCCGTTTTCAGTCCCTTATTCATCACATTCACATTCTCTCACGGATTAATTGCGGTTGTATCAATCGCACGGGACATCTTTCGTTCTTCGTTTGGCAAAACAGCCGTCAGGCTTTCGCGCAAGAGTCGCCGACGCAAGAGCTATTGCACGAGGCACAGGCATGTCAAACAGAATTATAAAAAAACAGCCGGCTTTGATCGCCGGCTTTACGGGGGGATACAGATAGCGCGAGTCACTGAACAGCCGAAAATCATCCCTTGCTCAACACCTTCACTGCACCGACAAAACAAAAGGAAATACTGAAAATTAATCTTCGCAGCACGAAGCCAATGTAATTTCGATGAAAAACGAAATACAAGCATTGCGGACCGTAAACAGTCAGGGTTCTTTCATTATATAACGACCCGTTTATCAACTCAAGGCAGCTATCGCCTTCGCATAATCGGGCTCCTGCCCTATCTCGGGAACCTGCTCTGTATAGATCACCTTACAATTTTCATCGAGAACTACAACCGCTCTCGAGAGAAGACCGGCAAGGGGACCCGTTATAACCGTTAACCCGTAATCGTTGCCGAAAGCTCGTTTACGCATTGTCGAGAGCGATCGCACATTTTTAATGCCTTCAGCTCCGCAAAAGCGCGCATGCGCAAAAGGAAGATCTTCCGATACGTTCAACACCACGGTGTTCCTGAGCGAAGCCGCCTCCTGGTTAAATTTGCGCACCGAGGCCGCACATACACCCGTGTCGACACTGGGAAAAATATTGAGCACTATCCTCTGACCCGCAAAATCTTTCAGCGCCACATCATTCAAATCGGTATCTGTCAGCAGAAAATCCGGCGCCTTCGTGCCCACAAGAGGAAGAAAGCCGACCGTCTCAATCGGATTGCCTTTCAAAGTAATCTTAGCCATATATATCCTCCAGAACATCAATGTTTGGTATTTCTAACATGTTTATCTGAGTGCAGTGACCTGAAATTGTTTCAGAAAATCTGAGTACCAGAATTAAAACTAACAATAATATTTCGAAGATCAATTAATTCTGCGAAAAGAGGCGGCACATGATCATTATTTCGCAAGCTTTCCGAGACGAAATCCGGAACGTATCGCGTTTTTCGGACAGATATTGACGCAGTGCAAACAGAATATACACTCGGTTGAAAGTATGCGCTCGCCTCTTTTTTTATAGCACAACAGGGGTACCTGCATCGTACATTCCGCCTCGCAGCGACCGCAATCGATGCAGGCATCCTCCTCAAGATATAAGCCAAACTCATTCCGGTTTTCTTAAATCATTCCCCGTTTGACGCGTCAATTTGATGAAATCCCTGGGAGATACCGAAAAATATTTTTTAAAATCGGCATAGAAACTCGAAATCGATTCGTATCCGCAATCATAAGCCGTGTTCAAAACTCCCTGACGCTCCCTTTGCAACAACACCGATGCCATAAAAATACGGTACATTCTGATATATTCAAAAATTGAAATGGACATTTCCTCAAAAAATAATCTCGATATATGCTTGGCACAATAGGGCAACACCGAACAAAAGTCCGACAGGCGGAGCTTTCTTGCATAGTTAAGCTCAATATAGTCACTTATCTTTTTACAATTATCCGAAACTGCCTGCGGAAGTATCAGTTGAAAATAATTACCCATCTCCTCCGGCAAAAGACGAAGTAGCAGAGAAAAACACTCTCTTTGCATTTCCTGCGAACTGACATGGGACAGTTCCGAGCTAAGGCGCAGAAAAAGCTCCCTGAAAAGCGGTGAAACGCTGAAAACCCGAATCATATCCATTTCCCGGCTTTCATCTGCAAAATACAGGGAATTATATCTCACTGCAGATCCCACGACGATGCTCCGGTGGGCCGATCCAGCCGGAATGAACGCACACATTGAACCATAGAGCGGTTTCTTTTCCGTTTCGGTGACAAGCATTGAAACACCTTCGCTTATCATCAGAATTTGATGAAAGGGGTGTGTGTGAACCTTTTCAGTCGAGTAATCGGCAAGAGTACCGTTAAGTGAGAAAAATGTATACGGATAAACCTTCCCTTTTGATACGATGCGGCCTTCATGGTCGGAATTCATTCTTTTGTCCCTTTTCCGGAATATTTTGATACTATTACGGAAGAAAGACATGCGTCAAGCCTTTACACTGTAAACTGTCCTTCACGGGATAATATGTTATTCGGAGAACAATGATGAGAACCAGAACACTCGGAAAAAAAGGCCCGGTTGTATCGGCAATCGGTCTCGGCTGCATGGGAATGAGCGAATTCTACGGCCCGGCAGAAGAAAAAGAATCGATGACGGTCATACTGAAAGCTCTCGATCTCGGTATAAACATGCTCGATACCGCTGACATGTACGGTTTTGGCCATAATGAAGAGCTGATAGGCAAAACCCTGAAAAATCATGCTGCTGATGTCTTTATCGCAACAAAATGCGGCATTGTAAGAAAACCGGGTGAATACGCCAGAACTATCGACAACTCTCCCGAATACATCCGATCGTCGGTCGAACAGAGCCTCAGGCGTCTCAAGCGGGATACTATCGACCTGTTTTATCTTCACCGCCTCAATCGCAGCATCCCACTCGAAGAGAGCATCGGTACCCTTTCGCAACTGATTCATGAAGGCAAGATCCGTCATTATGGTCTTTCAGAGGTATCACCGGCGACTGTGATCGAAGCGAACGCAATTCATCCGATAACCGCCGTTCAGAGCGAATTTTCACTTTCAACAAGGGATATGGAAAAAGAATTATTTCCCGTGCTCAAAAATATCGGTGCCGGTTTCGTCGCCTACAGTCCCCTCGGCAGAGGACTGCTCTCGGCGTCTCTCAACAGTGAGTCGATCGCAAAAGAGGGTGATCTGCGAGCATATCTGCCGAGAACGGGAAAAGAATTTCTGAAAGAGAATCTTCAACTCGTCGACCGCCTCAAAGTGCATGCTGATTGTATCGGTTGCAAAACGGCTCAATTGGCTCTCGCCTGGGTTCTGGCAAAGGGTGATTTCATTGTTCCAATACCGGGCACAAGACATCTGGAATATCTCATCGAAAACTGTGAAGCGACTACAATCGAGTTGTCACAAAACACGATCAATGCGCTTGATGAGCTTTTTTATCCGGGTGCGGTTAAGGGTGAACGATACACAAAAGAAGGAATGGTCGGACTGGACGCCTGAAGCTGACAGAGCCAAAGCCGCCACCGGTCATTTCGGTTCAAGAGAGTCGCGGCTTTGGTTATCGGATCAACACCCGCTCTCCGTTCACTTCGGTTTCTTCAGTGTCGGCGCGAAAAAGCATGAGGGCAAAAACAGGATGCTTGATATCAGTTAAAAAAGGGGAAAGAAAATCTCTGAAATTGAGGTTTTCTTTTCCTTGAATGAATCATGGTCTTTCTGTTGATACCATTACACCGAAGGGTCCGATTTCATCAGAACTTACTTTTAAGTAATACAAACCTCCTCCCGAAGGCACTGTGAAATCTATAATAAAGTCGTCCTTTTCATAACTTACATAATCGCGAAATGAGAAAGCATAATCAACTGCAGTTGTTGTATCCGAAGAAGAGTACAAATCCTCCCGACTCAATAACCCGCCAATTGAATATTTGTAATAGGTTATATTCCCTTCCAATTCAAACTCATACCAGTAATCTTTATTTTCCTGAGAGGATTACCCAATGTAAACACATTATTCTTATGAGTTTTCAAGTGAGTAATTTAACTTGACATCCAAAAACAGAATATTATTAATTACTATACAACAATTCCTTATTCTAGCGGCGAGATCGATGACGCGCTTACTGATACTGCTGATTGTGCTGACTGCAAGCGGTTCTTTGTTTGCACAAGGCAGCACAGCTCCTGCACCGGTACGTCCGGATAAATACCTTTTCTCTAACATGAAATCGGCGAATATACTCGGCATTACCGCAGGTACGCCGGGAATTATCAATGCCAATCTCGGTTACAATTTCGGTGCCTTTGATATCAGTGCATCGGTGTCGATTATTGATCTTATTGCTCTTGTACTGGTCAACGCGAATGACGAGGACGATGAGGAGGAGGAGGATGATTCACACTATGATTACGACCCGAATATTTTCCTGCAGGTATCATCAACGGTAAAGCTGTACAGGAAATATGCTGCGTCTTTGTCTGCTGGGCTTGCCGGTGGCATAATGGGATACCGCGACAACGAAGGTTATAACGACAGTTTCAACTTTCTCTATGCCGGCCCCTGTGTTCATCTTTGCTATAAAAGCTACTTCGCCGAATTCGGTATCGCCTATGGGAAAGATTTCGCCGCTTCAGAAGACAGTGATAAAAAAGATATCTTTCCGGGTATGAAGATCGGAGAGACGGCTCTTATCCCTCTTGTACAGATCGGTTATTTCATGTACTTCTGAATTTTTTATCCATTCTACTGTGCGAAGGTTTTCACCTTAACAGGATTTTTTTTATGTATCTCACATATGTCCGGCGGCAGTCGCATACCGCTATCGTCGTTTCCTCAGCGATGGTGCAAGATCCATATCGTGAACGACAAGAACCCCGCGGGCGATCAGTTCACCAATCACTTCGCAAGCTTTCCGAAACGAAATCCGGAACGTATCGCGTTTTTCGGACAGATATTGACGCAGTGCAAACAGAATATACACTCGGTTGAAAGTATGCGCTCGCCTCTGTTTTTATAGTACAGCAGGGGTACCTGCATCGGACATTCCGCCTCGCAGCGGCCGCAATCGATGCAGGCATCCGCTTTGATCTCTATTTTGAGCAACGCCAATTTTGTTCCTGATTTCTGTAATACCGGTATCGGGCACAGGTATTTACAGAATGCACGATTATCCTTCAGTATGAAAGCGAGTGTAAACGCCGGCAGATAGTAGGCGATATTGCCGGTGATAAACCAGCGCAATTCAGTTGCGCCATGACCGGTCAGAGAATCGGTATCCCCCCCCAAATAAAAGAAAAAGACGGCAAGTGCAAGCACAAGCGCAAAGTGAAGATAACGAAGCAGCATTGCCTTTGTGTTCGGCGCCTTCTGCGGCTTTTTCCAGGGCAGCAGATCGAGAAACATCGCCGTCCAGCAGGCCCAGGAGCACCACCCCCTGCCGAAAATAACCGTGCCGCATATTTTCGCGATAAAATAGTGTAACGTGGCACCCGAGAAGGTACCGGCAAACAGATAAAACCAGAAGCCCTCAATTTGCAGGTTCTCACGCTTAAGCAGACCCACAAGCACGACAAGATAAAGGCCGATCGCCAACTGCGAAAAATGCCGGGCCACAGCAAAATACTTTTTCGGCAATACCCCGCTGAGTAACATCGCAAGAGAGAGCACCGTCCCCAGATAGCCGAAATTATATATATAAAATATTTTGCCTGTGGCCAAATAGCGCCAGATGGCGATTGAATAGAAAATTGCCGCAAACAGAAATGAATACACCATGCTTTCTTTGTCGATTTTCGTTCTCATCATCAACCTCATGATGATACTTTATACAACAAAGTACTTTATTGCAACAACTATTTCTTTTATTTCCCTTTCAAAATAACCTTTTGTTCAGAGATCCCGTGACAATCCACTAACGACTCCTCTTCAGCGACGGTGCGAAATTGACATCGTGAACAACGAGAACACCCCGCGCGCTCAGTTCGCCGATCGCATTGCAGTCGGCGATCGGATTACCCATCACGTTTACATAGCGCAGTTTTTTCAAGCCGACAAGCGCGTCAATCGACTCGATCAAGTTGAACGAAAGATCGATTTCTACGAGATTGTCAAGATTACGCAGCACAGATATGTCCTCGATCCGGTTCGACGAAATAAAAAGTTTCTCGAGAAAGTACAGTTCGCCGAGCCGGCCGATGCGCTCGATGCGGTTACTCGAAAGATCGAGCACCTTAATATTCTCACAGTATTCAACACCGTTAAGATCGCGTATATCGAAATCCCCCAGTTCCAGCTCGCCTTCAAGATTAGCAAGATCGCTCTTTGTCAGCGAAACATCCAGACCTCCGAAAAAGGCGCGCGCAAGCGCATCGACGAAAGAGCCCTCATCGTTGAACGCGCCGCCCTCACGATCCTCTTCGTCCTCATCATCCGCGTCATCGTGCACCTCGTCGCGAAAACGCCCTTCACGATACCCGAAGTCGTCTTCAGCAAAACCGTAGGCTTCGCTATCGGCGCCGCTTTCATAACTTGAAGGCAGCTGCGCCAGCGCACCGATTTCAAACAGGTAGGTTTCCTTCAACTTCAGCAGGGCATCGAGATCTTTTGCCGCAAAGGCTTCTTCGATCGATTTGCGCACATGGGCAAACTTGTCGGGGTGATAGCACTGCATCAGCAGGGCGAACAGCGCCGGCCCTTTTTTTTCGGCAGCCTCTTTTGCCTTCGCGGGGGGATACGTCAACAGCGCGCCTGGATTCTTGTTCCTGTAATGAAGAATAATTCCTGAAGACAGTTCCTTTAGACGGTCCTGTGTCACCTCGCGCCTAAGTTCTTCATACAGCGATTCGATCGTTATCATCGAAACTCTCCTTTGCCATTAGTAACCCCCGAGTAATCAGAACGCCCTCTCACAAACCTTTCGCGAGAAAGACATATTCGGCAAGTTCGTGAAAACCGTTTCCCAGATAAAATTTATAGGCCGGAGTATTGCGATCGGTCATGAGCCAGAGTGCTCGCAAACCCTCCTCCCTCAGGGCATTCTCGATCTCTGCAAGAAAAATCTTTCCGTGGCCCTTCGCCTGCAAAGCTCTGGCAATGCAGAATTCTTTCACATACAGTTCCTTTCCTGAATACCAGTGAAACACATAGCCCATGCACAGACCGGACAGAACTCCATCTGCAAAATAGGCGTAGGCAAGCGAGTTCTTGTTTGCGACAAGGTCGAGAACATAGGCCTTTGCGTCCTCAGAACATTTCCATTCATCGTTCCAGGGTTCGTTTGTAAACACATCCATAAAAAGCGTTGTGATCTCATCGACATACGAAGTATCAATTTTTTTTATCATGTAAAACCCTCTCCAGTTCGGCTTTTGCGGCATCTTTCTGACTCTTTGCAAGTGAATGCCAGCGAATGCCTTGTATGGTCCCTTCGAGCGCATACAGCATATTCATACAGCCCTTCCCCGAAGCGCCTCTGATCAGTAAAAGCGCACCCGCACTGCCGCATCGACGCAAATCTTCCAGTGTATGTATGCCCACCGATTCGAGTTCGGCGGCCAGCACATCACCAATATTCGAAAGTTCGCGCACCGGACGGCTTTCATCGCTCATGACTGCACTCTCCTTAAAAGGCATTAAGAACGTATGGGAATCTTTACATTACATGTGAATAAAGCCGAAGGTCGAATATTTTCTGTGGAAAACGCGATAAGCTCATTCCGGCAGTCGTTATTCTACGTTCTCTTGGTGCTATAAACACCGAGTAATTACATTTTTTTTGGGGGGGGGATAACAATCCAAACTCTAACGCTATAATTTGTTTTGTCAAACAACATTTAACTCTGGCAATTATTTATTGTGCTGATACCTTTTGTTATCGATAGTGTAACTGACACCGCCTCTGTTCGTATTTAAAATATGAGCATGCGGCTTACTTTAATCGGGAGATCGTTGTATGAAAAAAATGGCTTTGATCCTGGTCTTTCTCGCATCGACGCTTTTCGCGCGTCAAAATCTTATTGAATCGGTTCGCAGCGGAGACCATGTCGCAATGAAAAGAGCGATAAAAACGGGCGTTAACGTCGACGAAAAAAACAAATTTGAGAAAAGCGCATTAAT
>JAEWVL010000026.1 GCA_023396665.1 Spirochaetota bacterium | reverse complement strand
GGTATTAAGGGCTCTTTTGCCATTATCCCCCAGAATGGCGTCGAACTGTTTACCCTCGACGGAGAGCACGAAGGCGAGATAGCGAAAGATTATCTCGCGAAAATCGACGCAACCGGGCAGGAAGATCTTTTCTACGGTTACGACGAGGATGATAAGGCCACAGAAAACGAGGAAATGGAGTGGATCAAAGGATTTCTTGATATCGGTAAGGCCGAGGGCATCACCATCATGGTGACGGATTACTGCAGCACTCCCTCGAATATGAACGATTCTTATGCCAAATCCCAGAGTGCCGGATTCATCTCTTTTGCCGCCGACAGCCGTGATCTGGATCAGATACCCTCTTACCCCGCTGCACCTTTCGCTGAAAACAGCAATGACATCACTGCGATAGCACAGGCGAAGAACTTTCTCTATCTGATCAATCCCTCGCAATTCGCAACAAAAGAGGCTATGATCACCGCGATAAAGGCGACCAATTACGACGCAGTGCTTATCGATGCCTTCTTTAACGAAACGATACTCGGCACGAGCGATGTTGAACAGCTCAAGGTAAAAGCGAACGGCGCTTCACGAATCGTTATCTGTTACATGTCGATCGGAGAAGCCGAAAATTACCGTTATTACTGGAAAGACGAATGGGACACGAATCCCCCATCGTGGATGGCTGAGGAGAATCCCGACTGGGAAGGTAATTTCAAGGTCAGATACTGGGACAGTGAGTGGAAAAACATCATCTATGGAAACCAGACGGCTTATCTTGATCTGATACTGGCCTGCGGCTTTGACGGCGTCTATCTGGACATTATTGACGCTTTCGAATATTTCGAAGACAATTGAATAATTCTTCGGTGCCCGAATACCGGGCACTTTTCTTCACCCGAAAGGCTTGAAGTACAAGTATCCCCCCGCAAGTAGTGCAAAACAGGAAAATTAATCAGAACTACCCACCTTTTCTTTTGACTTCTTATAAGTTCGGAAGACAGAAACGCCCGGACGGGCTTAAATTATGTGAAATTTAAAAAGTCTCTGTTGTATTCGGCCTGCAGTCTGATTATGTCTGACTGTATTTGCCCTGAA
Organism: Spirochaetota bacterium; assembly: GCA_023396665.1. Classification (GTDB taxonomy): domain Bacteria; phylum Spirochaetota; class UBA4802; order UBA4802; family JAFGJZ01; genus JAEWVL01. The sequence goes on along the minus strand of JAEWVL010000026.1, from coordinate 1,929 downwards.
CCTTCAGCTGATGTGTCCAGAATACCGCGGAAAGACCATACGTGACTCAGTCAGGGAAATGACCCCGGCTGAATGTATTCACTTTATTGCAAGGAGCAATCATCATGAAAAAACAAAGTGTGCTGTTTGTGCTGCTTTCGTTTGTAGCGGCCGCTATGCTGCTGTCCTGCGAATCAGGCGGGGGCGGATACGACGACCTTACTTCATCTTTAAAATTTGACTTAAGCGGCGCGAAAGCCATAGCGGGCGCCAAGGCCAGCTCGCGTGCGGACGGAACAAATGACAGTTCGGTGCTGTCGAAGATCGTCGAGGACGGTTCTGTCGCCTCGCTTTTCGATCTCGAAGACGGGGTAACGGTCGAGGAATGGCCGGCCGTCACCTTTATCGGAAAGGGATCGAATTCACCCGAAATATACGTCAATTTCGCCTACAATCTTTCCCTGACAAAAACCTCGGATATGGGCGGAATGAAAACCACAGTCGGCAGTTTTCTGTGCATCAAAGAGGACGGCAGCTTTGTCGACATACTGAAGCAGGACGAAGGGACATGGTCAATGCTTTCCGGTACTGACCCAATAACCGGTAAGCAACCGATAGTCTTTGACAGTGAGGGAAACGTATACTACATTCTCAATGAATTCGGCGCTACGGCGGACGCGACAACAACCACCATTTACCGCTTTGACCCGAAAACGGACAAGTCCGAACCGATGACCGCGACACAGACAAGTATCGCCTATCAGGATTTTTTCGTCTCGGCTGACGGAACCTATCTGTTCGCGAAGGTCTTCGCCTACGGCGGCGGCTCTTATACACAGTACTTGCGCGCCATTCCCGTCGACAACCCTGCCAACTTCAAAAACATATTCTATTCGACAACGACGGCCAGCATTAACGCGTACACCTTTAATCCCGAGAGCAAAACGGTGTATCTGTCGGGTTACGAAATATTTCCAGGAAATATCAGCGGTGTTTATTCTGCGAAGAGCAGTGATTATGAAAATCTGGCTAGTGATATCACTGGAACAATCAATGGTATCGACATTCTATACTCGCACTCGCTCAATTGCGCATCTGACGGCTCGGTCTGGGGTATAGCGGAAGTAGGTGCAGCGGGTGGCTACATGAAGAAATTTGTAAAACTCTACGATAATACCGGAAGCGTCGACGTGAAACTGCCGACTGCTTTCAACGATGGAAAGTATCTGCCGGTCAAGATCAGAATGGGCGAAGGTTACATCTACTTCAGCTGTTCTGGTTTAAAAGAAAACGGAACCGAAACAGGCTATCAGACAATCAAACGCGTCAGCCTCGCGAACCCGGATGTACTTGAAGATGTACTGACAAATGTTCCAAACAACACAACTCTTGAAATCAGCGATTTTTCAGTGAAAGGCAATACGCTGTACTTTGCCGCTATACAGGGTATAGATCAGGTCGCAGGCAGCATCGATCTCAGCACCCCGGCATTCAATTACAGCGCCGTTAGCGCCGGATTTACAATCGGCCAAATCATGGCTTACTAACCGATCTTTACAGTACCAAAAAAAAGCATCCGCGAAAGCGGATGCTTTTTTTTGCCTTCGCGCTTTACTGCCCTCAGAAAAGCGCAGATGTATTCTTCACATTCAGATTTCGTAATCGGCGACACGCCGCTCACAGCAGGCCTCTTTGATAAAGGGCACTACTGCGAGATGTTCGGGGTGCTTCTGGTATCGCAGCAGATCCTCTTTAGCACCGAATTCGCTGTACAATACCACATCGGAAGCGTCCTGATCTTCAGTAAAATTGATTCCGACTTCGATTTTCAGCAATCCGGGAATTTTTCCATCAAGCGCTTCAAGTTTCTGCCTGATCAGAGCCGCATTCTCACGCTTCGAATTTCCGTGAGCATTCTCTTTAAGCCGCCAGGCGACAATGTGTTTCAGC
>JAEWVL010000426.1 GCA_023396665.1 Spirochaetota bacterium | reverse complement strand
GGGATACATAGTCTACAGGTGTCGGGCTCATTATGTATCAGAACCTGAAGAGAGATTGTTTTGAGTGTTGTTTGTCTGTTTGTGTTGTGTTTCTATTCTCTTGGCCAGGGTATGACCCAGAATTCAGCAAGAGAATTACAAAATCTGTCGATATTGAAGTTGTTATAGTAGTAGTTAGTTTGGTGTTTACGAGTTTGGTTTTTTCTGTCTCGTTTGTCTGTAGTTAATTCGTCAATTATAGATTGAAGATACAGATCAACGGCAAGATTAAAAAGAAAACTGACGGAAATCTTAAAAACATATCTTCTGCTGGTTGCCAATTCATAATCAGTTGCAAACAGGGTGATATGAGAAATCCTGTATGATTCGCTTGTGCAGTTTTTCTGATAGCGAACTGTTTTATAACAAATGGCTTTGTTTGAAAACAGTTCGCGGCTTCGCTGAAGTAAAGCAGACAACAGTTCCGGTTCGCTTATTTTTAACAGTGTAACGGTTTCTCGTATTCTCTGGTGTCTGGATTTATCAATATAGATACTGGTTCCAATAGTCTTCATATCGTTTCCTCCTGATGTAATACGTTCCTGAAGTGCATTATGTTGAAATTAATTTGGATTTTTTATCTTCAGAAATAAATCTGATAAAAGTCTTGATTGAAGGGGCGGTAAAACGTAGCAAATATCAGATAGAAGTAATAGACGGAGGTTTGTGTGGTAGAATGTATTAACAATTACGACAAAATGATAGGCTATGCCAGAATGATTTATGAAACCAACCAGAAATTTAATCTGAGCGGGCATAAGAATTTTGAAGAAATAAAAGAAGACCTTATTGATAAAACACTTTTTGATCTCAATCCTGAAAGTGTTCCACGTGGAACATCTTTTGTAGATATTGGCACCGGAAGCGGAATTCCGGGTATGATTATAGCGATAGGTAATCCTTTTGTGCAGGGGACCTTGATTGATTCTAACAGCAAGAAGATTGCTTTTATCAATGATCTCGTTGAGAAGCTTGGTATTTCGAACGTTCATGCTGTTTGTGCCAGAGCAGAAGACTTTTGCAGGGAACACCAGGGCCAGTTTGATTATTCATTTACCAGAGCTTTTGGTCCCCTCTATTATTCCATTGAGTTTTCCATGCCTGTTCTTAAAGTGGGGGGAGCCCTTCATGTCTTTTCGCGAAAGTGTGCGGGTGATCTTTCAGTTGATATGATTCAGCATCTCAAAGACTGCGGAGGTGTCTGTTGTGATGACAAACAGAATATGTTTAATGATAAAAAAAGGGGGATATGTCTTGTTAAGGCTTTTCAGACTCCGGGAATGTATCCCCGTCGCTTTCCAGTGATAAAGAGAGAAGCTTCGAGAATAACAGAGTTCAAAGAAGGGTAGGGGGGATACAGAATAAGTAGAGATTCAAATAACTACCAGTTGAGAGAATTATTCATTATTTCGTTGAAGTTCGTCGAGTTCGATTCGAAAGTAGTTATTTTTCAAGAGCCACCTGTTTGACTATAGCCCGGGAAGTAGTAACTGAGACTTCTCGGTTGAATAGGTTTCGTAGATGTGATACGCTTCTTTGTCTTCAATGTCATATTCCGAGAAAACGATGTCGTCTATAGTATCGAGCGTGTTTTTTTTGCTTTCTTCAGTTCCGGGTTCCATTACCTGTTGAGCAAGTTCATTTAATAATCTGTCAGCCTCTTTGCTTATTCGTTTAATCGGCAGCTTTTCCAGATTTCCTCTGAGCACTTTCACTGTAAAAAAATTCTTTTCGTAATAGTATTGCATGAGTGTGGAGTTCAAAATAGCGATGAGAGACTCGGATGTTATCCAGTCAAACTTTGGAATAAATCCGTTTACATTATTGAGAGTGAAAAAGCCTTCGCGATCAATGGCGAAAGACAGCCGCTTTCCTATAAATTTATAAAGAATCTTGTTCTTCTTCTCATAGTATTTCAAAGGCGCAACCTGTTGCAGTTGCTTCGGATCGTATTTAAAATGATGCCCCGAATAGCTGATGCTATAGCGAGAGACATCTTTACCGATAATAATTGGATCGGGTGTCTCTTCGTTCCTGTCTTTACTAAGAAAGCGTTCATTGGAACCGGTTACTATGCCGAGAAAAAATTCAGCGTTATGTTTCAGATAACGGTGATCGCTCTTTTGTATCTGTTCCAGTAAATCCTTTTCTTTTGATGTGTAATTGATATTGATAATATTGTTGTGTGTTGAAAAGAAATTACATTGCTGAATTGATGCGGTAGAGTTTTTCAGGATAAATTTTGCAATATTGTCAGCAACCGGAGTTGTCTCGGATTTCTTTGTAATCAGCGAAATACAGGGAGCATAAACATTTTTAAACTGATCACCCCATAACATGATCTCATAAATTCGTGTCTGTGTTATAAGCAGATTTCTGCAGTTACGATGAGCGTCGATATTGAGAAGTGATTCGGGTACCAATAGTGCGAGTGTTCCCCCTTCGACGAGAAGTTCCAAAGAGCGTTCGATAAATAAAGAAAAAGTATTAATACCGCTTTTTGCAGAAAAATAGACCTGGCGATAGTATTGCTTCTCTTTTGACGAAAGAGTGCTGCCCCAGGGAGGGTTGCCGATAATGATGTCAAAACGGTTTTGACCGATATTCTTTTGTGAAAAAGAAAGAGCGTCTTTATAAAGAAAATCATTGGTACAGATGTTTGTGATTTGGTCTATAGATAAACCGGAAATGACTGCCAGATTGAAACGGGCAATCTTGACCGCGACTGGATCTTTGTCATAAGCGAATAGATTATTGCTTATTATCTGTAGTGGTATCCGGTGTTCATCGATTCCTGTTTGACGATACAAAGCACTGAGTTGTGAGTAGGCCTCCATCAGAAACAGTCCTGAACCGCAAGCGGGATCACAAATGCGCAGAGTCGATAGCATCTCAACAGCACTGGCTTTTAATTCACTGAAGGCTCTTTGAACAATCGTACTCACAATTGCCGGTTCGGTAAAAAACTGGCCCTTGTTTTTTTTATCGGACTGGGGGGATATTCTCTGATATAGTTCCCCGATGATGTCTTTAGCGAGAAGCATTTTTGATATGATCAATTTTTCAGAAGAGATGTTAATGTGGTTGTTGTTTATAATATTTTGTATAATTTTGTTTATGTACTCTTCAGCACAAAGAGCCGTGTCGGTGAAATGTTTTTCCAGTTTGGTAAGAATGCACTCACGTGAAAGCATGGCCATATTTATCCTGTTCAGTTTCCGGTTAGCATGTTTGCAGCTCTGTTTCTATTATCGATAAGAACGTGACTTAAGGTTTAATTAGAAGGGGGGATATTTCATCTAATTACAAAAGAAATACGTTTACTCTCCATGTAATCGGGAAAACAGCATGTTATGTCTCAAAAATCAGTAATCAGGGATTATGAATTCAATAGGTATACGAACAACAGTCCCGATAACATTTGTTAAGAGAGAAGATTTACAGGAACAGTTAGAAACAGACGTTTGATTAAATACAAATGGCATTTAATCCAATCAGCAGCTGGGCGAGGAAGTAAAACAGGTAAACCGCAACGAAGATGTATCGCATTTTTTTGATAAAATAATCGTACGAGAGAAAAAAATCTGAGACAGTAAAGAAGACAGCTCCGATAAAAAAAGAGCTTTTACCGATATAAGAATCGAAACTCGAAGCACCCAGGCTCATCACGAAGATAACACACAGATAACAAACTACAGCAAAGAAAAAATCCCTACGCTCTTTCCATACCGAAGGCAGCAGTATCCATGAAACGATGAGGAAATACACAATAAGTGAAAAAAGTACAACAGGTATAAAATTCAATCCTCGTTGTAAAAATGCGATTGTATATAGAATATGACCGATAAAAAAGGAGATGAGCCCTTGAAGAAAAAATTTCTCCTGGCGAATCATGAAGACATCACCGGCAAGTCCGGCACACAAACCAGCGAAGATCAGTTTCGAGCTGACAGAATCGAGTGCGCCAGTGATAAGCAGTAAGAACAGAAGGGAAAGAACCGGAAGCGGCTTAAACAGGTACAGAAGAGAGGGTTTTTTATAGTTTGAAACCGTGACTGCAACAATAACAAGAAAATATATCAGTATATAGATAATAAAAAAGGGAGATCTGGCCAGGCTCATAATCGATAGCAGATTCATAATATCCCCCCTTGTTGTTATGAATGTTCTACAATTTTGCTGTTGTGCGGGAAACAGATAATACTACAATACTAATTATGACAAAATAATCAAGCAGTCAGTCTATATGGATTTAACATGAGCCGGTATAACAAGTGCTTCAGAATTCAATGATAAAAGGAATATTGAATAGTTAACAAATGGATTACATTGTTGAAATAGCAAAGAATGGTTCGCCGACCGCTTCGGTGATTACAGACGGAAAGCAGCGTTATGTACACAGCCGTTTTGTACCGGAGAAAGAAGCCGACATATTCGAACAGTCCGGCCAGGATTTATCCGCTAAAGTCGTCCTGGTCTTTGGTCTGTGCTTGGGGTATCATCTGATCGGCAAAGGGGAACGTTTAAAGCAGGCGAAGCATTTGTTTGTTATTGATCCTCTTGCATTACCGGAAAAACAGGACGCAATCAAGGGCCTTGACTGGCTTAATTCGGAAGATGTACGGGTATTCAGCGGAGAGAATACAACTTCAGTTGCGAAGGAAATTGCACAATTTGCGTTTACAAGTGGAAACTCTCTCATAGTGCTGCGCCATCTGCCCTCGGTAAAAATTTTCCCGCAATATTTTTCAGATCTTGAAAACAAACTGAATGAAACGCTATCCCAGCTGGTGTCTGCCGGTAAAACGATAAATCATTTTGCCGCAACGTTTTTCAGGAACGGCTGTAAACGGCTCTCTAAACATGCCAATATGAAAGATTTTTCTCTTATGAAAGGTCTTTTTGCGGGAATGGATGCGATTGTCGTTTCTTCAGGACCGTCTCTTGATGCCTATATCGATGAGATATTCGTTGTCCGGGAACACTATGTATTGATCGCGGTAGACTCGGCTTTGCCGGTTTTGCAGGCAAACAATATTGATGCCGATATAATTGTCACGGTTGACCCCCAGGTATGGGTAAGTGAACACATTCGCGAGTCGAACGGTATTTTTATTGAGTCATTTTCCTCGCATATGGGGCAAGGGCAAAGGGGGGATACCGGACAATTTCTCCTATTCAACACTCATCCGCTATCGCAAATCAGTGCCCATTTTTATCAAAGCGAAGTGCATCCGACAACCGCAAATGTGGCCGGCGATGCACTCTATTGTGCGCTCTATCTCGGGTTCAACAGAATATGGCTTTGCGGTATGGACTACTCTTTTCCGAATTGTTCCATTTATGCGAAAAAAAGTGCTTACTATCAGCGTTTTGGTTTTGTCAATAACCGGTTTTCTACGATCTTGACAAAAGAGATGCAATATATTCGAAAAGGCAAGGTTCTGAGAGAAGAGGGTATTCGAACACGACATTCGTTTATTGACTACAAGGTTAAGACAGAAGCACTGATTGCGGAAAAGGCTTCAGGTCACGAGATATTTCATCTGGTAAAAGAGGGACTCTGTTTGAAGGGAGCGACTCTGGCCCGGGCAATTTCTTACCCGAAAGACTGTTTTTCTGAAGGGCAGGGCAGGGATACTACTGTATCAGAAAAGAGAAATAGTGTTAAGGCGATACTGTCCGCTATCCCCCCTTTTGGTGCGGATAAGAAAAAGGCCGCAAAACTGAAAGAGTGGTTGATGGCAGAAGATGTTCGCTCACTTCTTTTTGAACAGGCGAAAATTAACCGGGACAAATATGAAGCCGTTTTCGATTATTTTCTGAATTACATATAACATTTCTATGCTTAAGTCCAGGATAGGCGTAAGCATGGTCGTTTTGCCGGGAGCCTGCATTAATAATGAACGGCATTTTCGGTTAGTTCAGGAAAAAATCAGGTCCTTGTAAAATATTTCTATGTCAAAACCGCCAAGTGTGCTGCTGAAAGAAAGACATATGTTGTCGTACAGCGCTTTCATGGATATGGGATCTTCGTCAAATTCCGGCGGCGATACTTTTATATCGTGTCCGATATATTGCAATTGGTTAACAAAGGTTCCACTGATGAGGTTTGTAATCTCTCCGGTTACATCGTGTATGACAGATTTTGTCTTTTTCACTTTTTCATTTTTATGAAAGAAACTAACTAGTGCGGATACCAGATCGTCACTGAGAGTAATTTGCATCTCACCCTCAAAGGTTCCGCTCATCTCGATCCAAACCAGGTGATTCTTCTGTACAGCCTGTGCTTCGGTAACCTCTTTGATGGAAGTATCCAGCAGAAAATTATTAAAAATATGAAGAACGGCTCTTTCCAGGCCTTTGTTGTATTTCTTTCTATAATTGCTCATAAAGACTCCGGTTTTAATAAAAAGGACTTCGGCGAATAACATTCGAGTTTGATCATTGTGTCAACAGCCGGCTGTTATCATTAATTACTTAAAAATATCTTTGTGTAATTTCGGCAACTTTATATTTTCAGTGTCATAATTTTTTGAAGCAGTTTTTATCTGTATTCTGAATTTGAGTTTGTATAAACCAAATGTATAGAAAAAAAAGACCCTTAGGGGTCTTTTTAGTAAATAATCAGATAATAAAGGTAGCGTTTATGCTTTTTTCTTCAACAGGATGATGGAAGTTCCGCCAGCCGCAACGATTATAAATGTTCCGATACCGATTGGCAATATCGGCAAGGAAGTAGCATTTCTTGCTTTATCAAGTTTTTCGGTTATAACAAGATCAAATTCTTCGGATGTTGGTTTTGAAGAAAGTTGTACGTAGTCTGCCGCAAGTAATTCAGCCAGCTCAGGAGCGTTTGTTTTTTCTCCAATTCCGGTAACGAAAACAGTCCAGCCCCTGCCTTTAAAATATTCGCGGGCTTTCTTGAAATAGTCATCTTTTAGTCCATCTCTATAAGGGCTGTAAGCTGGCGGTTCATTCAGGCCGTCAGTCATAAAGAAGACGATCTTTTTTGATCCGGGAGTTGATTTATCTATCGAATACTTTGACATTTCAATTACTGCGTTGGTAAGATCGGTATAGGCTCCGACGGGTTGTACCGAAGCGAGTAGTGCTTCTATGTTTCGTTTGTCGGCATCAGCAGATAGTACACCTTGCTCATAAAATTGTCCGTCAAAAGAAAGCACGTGAATACGGTCGCCCTCTTTCGCGATATCATGAAAAATACGATCTTTCACGTAATCTTTTATGGCAGGCATTGCCTCGCGAATGCTGCGCGATTGATCTATAACAATTATTATATCAGATTGCTGGTCTGCAAACAGAGGTATGGAGCTAAACACAAGAACAAGAATAAGAAATATCAATTTTTGTTTCACTATAATACCCCGGAATTTGTAATTTTTGAGAAGATGAGGGATATTTCAGAGCAAAATACCCGTTTAATACACCCTGTTATACATATCGGGATGCTTTGTCCGAATACTTTATTATCTCGGAAAGAACCCGCTGAAAAGATAATATAGAAATATGAAAGAACCGTAGCCATAACTTAGTAGAATTGTTTCTGTAAGAAAATGCAAGCGATTAATCGGGAATATATTTGGTACTTCGAATAATTAAGTCCAGGAAGGACTTAAACAGGAGACTGTTAGTTGAAATATGTAACTATCTGATTCCTGAAATTCGTTCTGATACAAATACAGAAGTTTCCTGATATTTGCTTTGAAAATAAAGCCTTTACAAAAAAGGGTATCAATCGAAAATTACAGAGCTACAAAAAATGACTCTCTGTTCAATCGTTAGACAATAATCAACAGGAAAAGCGACATGTCACATCCACTCCTTGAATCACTCAATGAAAGTCAGAAAGATGCTGTCACTTCAACGGAAGGGCCTCTTCTCATACTTGCGGGCGCAGGCTCGGGGAAAACCCGTGTAATAATTCATCGTATTGCTTGGCTTGTGAAAGAAAACGGTATCCCCCCGTTTAAAATATTTGCGGTGACTTTTACGAATAAGGCAGCTGCAGAGATGCGTGAACGAATCTCGCATATTATCGGTTCAGGGGATCAGGTTTTCATCAAGACCTTTCACTCGGCTTCGGTTTCAATTTTACGCCGTTTCGGTTCAGCCATTGGACTGGACAGTTCTTTTTCTATTTATGATACGGCTGATCAGGAAGCTGTCATTAAGGAAATACTGGTAAATTTGAAGGTCGATCCCAAAAAGGTGAGACCTTCATATGTTGCCTCTGTTATCTCCGGCATAAAGGATAAGGCGGACACAGCAGAGGGTATGGATCCATCTCATCTGTTTCCGGACAAATTTCATTTTAATTTTGCTGAAGTTTATGAGCAATACCATAAAACGTTGAAAAGCCGTAATGCTCTTGATTTCAACGATTTACTGTTATGGACTTATCGGCTGATGAAAGAGAGCCGGGAAACACTTGAACACCTGCAGAACAAATGGCATTATTTCATGGTTGATGAGTATCAGGATACAAATCGGGTTCAATATCTTATTATTCGTGCTTTGGCTTCGAAGTCGAAAAATCTATGTGTGGTCGGTGATGATGACCAGTCAATCTATTCCTGGCGTGGTGCCGATATACGCAATATTCTCGATTTTGAACAGGATTACCCTGCTGCGAAAGTGGTGACTCTCGATGAAAATTATCGTTCAACAAGCCAGATTCTTGATTCAGCCTATGCGGTGATCAGTAATAACGAAAACCGAAAAGAAAAGCGTATCGTCTCTGTACGAGGCCCGGGTGAGCGGCCTGTTATCTGTCTTGCGAATAATGAATATGGTGAAGCGGAATTTGTTCTCTCGAAGATTGAATCCTTGAAGTATTCACGCTCACTGAAAAACTCAAATTTCGCAATCTTTTACCGTACTAATGCCCAGTCACGAATTTTTGAGGATTACCTTCGTCGCAAAAACATAAATTATCGCCTCGTGGGCGGTCTGAAGTTTTATGATCGAAAGGAAATAAAAGATATCGTATCGTATCTTCGATTTATCAATAATCCCTTTGATACAAACGCGCTGTTGAGAATTATCAATACACCAACAAGGGGTATTGGTGACAAGAGTGTAGAAAATCTGCGGGATGCAGCATACATGAACCAGATGAGTGAATGGGAGGTAATAGACAAAGAAATACCTCTCGCCGGAAAAACTCCAAAGGGCTTGGCCTCTTTTCGGGATCTTATTCACAAACTTATGAACATTAATGCGGATATTCCGACACATTCAAAACTTTCTGAACTCGTTACATCGGTGATTCATGATTCAAAGTATCTTGATTCTATGTCCGGTGCTGATGAACATGAAAATACAATGCGCAAGGAAAATCTCGGAGAGCTGATAAATTCAGTTATCGAATACGAGGAAAGAAGCGAAGAGCCTTCTCTGGCTGAATATTTGCAGGAAATCTCACTTATTACTTCTGAGGAGAATCCTCTTGGCGGAGACGATGATGATCCGACTAATTTCGTAATCTTGATGACAGTACATAATGCCAAGGGCCTTGAATTTCCCGTTGTGTTTTTGACGGGCATGGAAGAGGGAATCTTTCCACACTTCAACTCGCTGGAAAACGATTCGCAAATAGAAGAGGAGCGACGGCTTGCATATGTAGGTATTACAAGAGCAAAAGAGATGCTTTTTATGTCAGCTGCAAAACTCAGAAGATCATATGCCGGAACACCAACGTATCAGGAGATGTCGCGCTTTCTAACAGAAGTGCCGGAAGATCTGGTCGATATGGAGGAATATCAAAGTGAGGGCTACTATCGCGATAACGGATTTGCCGGTGTGGGGAACTCTTATGGGGGATCGACATCATTCAATAACCGGGCAAATCGTTTTGGCTCCACTCCAGTATCAAGAGATAAAATAGATGAATACAAGAAACGTTTTGCTTCCCACGAATCGAAGATTAGCAGTTATATCGAAAATCGGGAAAAAGATAAAGTGTACAGGGAGGATATTTCTGTTTCCGGTATTACACAAAACTATAAACCAAAAGATCGGGTAATACACCCGAAATTCGGTTCAGGCACTGTTATTGCGGTGAGTGGAACCGGAGACAATGTTAAACTTACCATTAATTTTGCCGGAGCGGGACTTAAATCTTTTCTTGAAAAATATACACCTCTAGAGAAAATTTAAAAAAACAAAAAATTTTTTTACAAATCGATGATCGACTTCGTCTTATACAAAAGGAGATACGAATGAGAACATCGGTTACTCTACGGGAGAAAGATTTGCCTCGATTAGATGAAGTTAAAAAGAAATACGGGTTTTCTTACTCAGTACTAATTAACAGGTGTCTGATTAAATATTTCGCTTCATTTTCTGAAAGGTTGAAATCTTCTGGAATAAATAGACTTGTGAAATATCAGCCTGACGGACTTGGCTATAAAATTACCAATATTCGTTTTGATGTTGGCGTTTATAATTTGGCTGTGAATTTCAGAGTTTTCTGCAGGCTCTCTGTCTCGAAAATGGTTTCTATCTCTTTGGATCGATATTTGGATGAGGTTGTCGGGGAAGTTGAAAGAAAGGATAACGAGGTGCATAACTACTTTGAATATCAACATGTAATGCGACATAACAAACCTCTAAATGCTTGTTATTGGCAGGTTTCATGGAATGTTCGAGAGTAAAACCTTAAAACAGAAAAAAAGAGAAACAAATGACAAAAGAACAAATAATCGAAAAACTGTATGCTGCGCGAAGTGCGTATTATAACGGTGAACCTATCATAAATGACTCGGAGTTTGATGATCTCGAAGATCGTCTTCGCGAACTGGATCCACAGAATCAATATTTTTCTCTGGTGGGGTCAGAGATCAGTGAAGAGGTATCAAAAAAGATAACACACAGGGAACCGATGCTTTCCATGCAGAAAGCGAAAAGTATTGCTGAACTGCAAAAATGGATAGAACGGCTCATACTCAATTCTGATCATGGATTTTGTGTACAGCCAAAAATTGATGGTTTGTCTGCAAGCATATTCTACAAGAATGGAAAGCTCCAATACATTGCAACCCGTGGTGACGGAATAAGCGGACAGGATGTGACTCAACTATCAAAAACGATCAATATCCCCCTGCAGATAAATCTGGATGTGAACGAGTGTGAGGTTCGCGGCGAATTATATCTGCCGAAAAATACCGAGTTTGAAACTCAGGGAAAACCGCTTCGCAACAACTGTGTCGGGCTTGTCAATCGCAAGGAAAAACTCGAAGATCAGCGCCATATACATTTTGCGGCTTATCAGATATCGGGTCCCGACTCGATAATGCTTGAGTCAGAGGTCGCACCTTTTCTCGCTCAGCAGAATTTCGATTCAGTGCCCGTTAAGGTTTGCCAGACAATCGATGAAATAGAGGATTATTATAATCTATATCTTTCACGTCTTCGCGAAAAATGGCTATTCGAAACGGATGGTTTGGTCATTACTGTTAATGAACGGTCACTCTTTGATGAAATTGATTCACGATGGGTTCTCGATCACCATCATCACTATGCGATAGCGCTAAAACCACCGGCTGAAGCGAGAGAGACGAAACTGTTTGCGATACAGTGGCAGGTAAGCCGCCAGGGCAATGTGATTCCCGTGGCAAATTTTGAAGCCGTTTCAATAGGCGGTGCAAGAATAGAACGGGCTTCACTTTCGAATGCCGAGACGGTACGTCGTATGGATATTCGTATCGGTGATACTCTTTTGATCGAACGCGCAAACGATGTCATTCCCTATGTTCGTAAAAATTTATCGGCACGATTACGGGGGGATACCGATCCTTCACTGATTGCATTCTGCCCATCCTGCAAATCCATTCTTATTTCAAGCGGAGTTCATCTGAAATGCGAGAACCCGGATTGTCCCGAAACCAATATCCAGAAGATACTGTTCTGGGTCAGACAATCTGAAATGGAACAGATCGCAGAAGCGACAGTGCGTCGTTTGTATGAGAGCGGACTAATTCGCACAATTCGCGATCTTTATCACATAGAAGAAGCTGCAATTGCTTCTCTCGAGGGTTTTGCCGAAAAAAAGACCAAGAGTTTTTTCAAAGAAATTGAAAAAGCGAAAAAGATGACAGCAGTCGAACTAATCTCGAAGTTAGGTATCCCTCTTGTTCAAAAAAAGGCGCTGAAAAAACTCCGGATTGAAACAATAGATGATTTCAAATCATTCGCAGACGGCTCCTACATCATCGGTCAGAATATAATCAATTGGCGTGAAACACCTGGCAATCTTGAGCTGCTCGAAGAGCTGGCTGCCGCAGTAGATATTTCTGCTGAACTGACCGTAACAAAGGGAAAAGTCTGTATGACAGGATCGGGTCCCAAGCCACGCAAAGAGCTGATTAAAGAGATTGCGTTTCGGGGATACGAATTTTCTGAAACAGTAAGTGCTGACACAGAATTGCTTTTGACTGACGATCCAGAAAGGACGAGCAGTAAAATGGCGAAAGCAAAAAAACTGGGCATAGCAATCATGAAGTATGAAGATTTTCTCAAGTAAACAGAACACAAACATATCCCCTACCCCGTAATGGTTGGGTTTGTAAGTCCGCTTATATTTTTCTGAAAAGCGGTAAATAATAATAGAGTGTTGCGATTCAGGCATGGATGAGTATTGCTCCGGCATCAGAGGGAGAATGTATCGTCTTATACTGCAAATTCAACAGATCTAATAAAGCAGAGTTCAATATGCCAATCGGTAATCTAGTAAACGGACTTCTTATTATAGTCGGAAGTGTTATCGGAATAGTTTTGAAAGACAAATTTCCTGACAAGATCAAACTGATGATCTTTCAGATGCTCGGTATTTCAACGCTGATAATCGGTGTTCAGATGACCTTTCAGGTCAAAGATATTGTAATTGTTATCTTCAGTCTGATCATCGGGGGAATCATTGGCGAACTTATCGATATCGAGTTACGTTTCGAAAGACTGGTCGACAGAATAAAAAACAGACTGAAGCTCTCTTCACATTCTTTTACCGAGGGATTCGTCAATGCAAGCCTTGTCTATTGTGTCGGATCTATGGCGATTATCGGTTCGTTGAATGAGGGTCTTCGTAATGATCATTCAGTTCTGTTGACGAAAGCAATTCTGGATGGAGCGCTCTCGATTGTTTTTGCTGCAACCTACGGGATAGGTGTTCTTTTCTCATTTATTTCAGTACTTCTCTATCAGGGCAGTATTACTTTTTTCGCCCGTCTTTCCGAATCGTTTTTCACACCTGTACTCATTGCTCAGCTCACAGCAACCGGCGGAGCGATGGTGGCATGCATCGGTATCAATCTGCTGGAAATAAAGAAGATAAAAGTGGCGAACGTACTTCCATCAATGGTTGTTGTGATTATTTTAACGATTGTTTTCGTAAAATAAAAATTTTGTTTTACTATAATAATCCAATCTTACCCATGAACAAGTCTCTTATCCTGCTCTCTTCGAATTTGCTTGCATCGGGGACCATTCCTCCGGCCATATCGGCGTGCCCTCCCCCGAAGCCAATGCCGATAAGTATCTCCTCGACAATCTGTGCGGCGTTCCAATCCGGATTTTCGCTTCGAACCGAAAGATTTACCCTTCCCCCGTTGTTTGCGCACAAAACGACAAATTCCGCTTCTTCGAGTGACAGAAAAAAATCACCAAGTATGCCAAGAAGATTCTGATTACAGCCTTCAGGAAAAAAGCAAAAGCAAAAACTCTTTTTAATAAATATTGATTCAATCGCCCTCTTGTAAAATGTGAGATCTTTAACCTGTATATAATTACGCAGAATCGAACTGACCAGCCGCATGTCACAAAGCGTATATAGTGAACTGTAAGCCTGAACATCATTGACCGAAACATCCCGTGTTAAGAGCGCTGTATCCATGTTCAGGCCGATCATAAGAGCGGTTGCAACATCGCGTGGCGGCTTAAGGCCGTATTCTTTCCAATATTCAAAGAGTAAAGTACTGCAGGCTCCGTATTCGGGACGAATATCCACAAATTCAACCCCTTCAACACAGGTTACTTCGTGATGATCGATAACAGCAATTTCCTCACCGGTCAGATCGGTTACATTTTTTGCACCTTTGCAGCCGTCAACAATGATAATCGAGTCGCTGTCAGACAGTCCAGCTTCACTGGCTTTTGAAACTGCAATAGAAAGCGATTCTATGGTATTATGAAGAGACTCCCTCTGGATATCACCCTCGTAGATAATAGAGGATTCAATATTTTCGGTTTGCAGCAGTTTTTGCAGGGCAAATGCTGTTGCAATAGCATCATGATCGGGAAAATTATGGGGTTGAATAAAAAGACGGCCTTGTTTCTGTTTAATGAAATTCAGAAAATCGCTCATCCTTACACCATCACTTTTACATAAATTTGGTTAATGATTCTTACCGCTAAAATAACCACTTATAATAACTTATAGGCAAAAGATGATTAGTACTTTATGCTTAATTAAAGGCTTTGCCAGGCTCTCAGCTTGGATTAACAATTCGTCGTCAGTAGAAAAGCATTGCCCATAATCTATATTTATAATATCATCTGAAGCGAATCTTTACAAGAATTAATCAATTATCATTCGGTGTTATTGAATTGTTTTCTTGATGAGTAGTATTTTGCCGAAAACATATCATTTTATTTGGTGACAAGCACAGAAAGTTGCATAATGATCTCAACTTATTCAATGGTAGTAGATAATAATTCGTTTAAAGTATCGGCCAAAAATATATGGAGAAAGCCTTATGAAAAGTTACCGTAAAGAACTGTGGTTTAACACGACAAAACGTTTTGAATTTATCAACATAACGGGTGAGGTGGAAAACTGTCTTCACGAGTCGGGCATAAAAGAAGGCTTGTGCCTTGTGAATGCCATGCACATTACCGCTTCTGTTTTCATAAATGATAATGAAAGTGGCTTACACCACGATTATTTGCTATGGCTTGAACAATTGGCACCGCACGAACCGATTTCACATTATCAGCATAACCGAACGGGAGAGGATAACGGAGATGCTCATTTGAAACGACAGGTAATGGGACGGGAAGTCGTTGTCGCTGTGACAAAAGGCGAGCTTGATTTCGGGCCCTGGGAACAGATATTCTATGGCGAGTTTGACGGAAGAAGACGTAAACGCGTTCTGGTGAAGATAATCGGGGAATAAAAACAGTAAATCATATCAATAATAAAGTAACCTCAGCTTTCTAAACGTTTTTTCGAGAAAGCTGAGGTGTTAAAAAAAGGAGAGGTGATTATTGCACCTCTCCTTTTTTTTCAATCGTCAAGTCCAGGTACAGGGAAAGTAAGACAGAGTTTTTTAACCTCTTCCGCTGTCTTCGCAAGAAAGACTTCGTCTGTGTGATTATTAACGACATCATTAATCCAATCTGCTATTTTTTTCATTTCGGCAAGGCCGAAATTACGACTGGTAACCGAAGGTGTCCCAAGACGAATGCCGCTCGGATCAAAAGCCTTTCTTTTTTCACCGGGAACGGTGTTGTAGTTAAGAATGATTCCCGCTTTTTCGAGAGCCACTGCAGCCTCTTTACCGGTAATGTTCTTGTTGCTCAGATCGATAAGCATCAGGTGATTGTCCGTTCCGCCCGAAACAAGAGAGAAGCCGTGAGCTACAAGACCTTTCGCAAGTTCCGCGGCATTCGCGACAACGTTTTTTGCATACTCTTTAAATGAGGGATCAAGCGCTTCTTTAAGTGCAACGGCTATTGCTGCAGTCGTATGATTGTGTGGCCCCCCCTGCACTCCCGGGAAAACGGCTTTGTCGATAGCCTTCGCATGAATTTCCTTGCAAAGGATCATTGCTCCTCTGGGGCCGCGAAGTGTTTTATGGGTTGTTGTCGTAACAACATCAGCATAGGGTATGGGGCTCGGGTGAACTCCCCCGGCAACAAGACCCGCAAAGTGTGCCATGTCCACAAAGAGAATGGCATTCACCTTATCGGCAATTTTTCTGAAACGTTCAAAGTCAAGAACACGGGGATACGCTGAGTGTCCGGCAACGATGATTTTCGGATTATGTTCGAGTGCAAGCCGTTCAATCTGGTCGTAGTCAAGCATTCCCGTTTCCGGGTTCAAATCATAATGAACCGCATTGAAGTATTTACCGGTAATACTCGCTTTCGATCCGTGTGTAAGATGACCGCCGTGAGAAAGGTTCAGACCGAGAATGGTGTCGCCGGGTTTGATAAATGCGAGGTAGACGGCAAGATTTGCCGGTGATCCCGAATAAGACTGTACATTTGCGTGCTCGGCTCCAAAGAGTTGTTTCGCGCGTTCGATTGCCAGCGATTCAACGCCATCAACGTTTTTCTGTCCCTGATAGAATCGGGCTCCGGGGTATCCTTCAGAATACTTATTGTTGAAGATGGATCCGGTCGCCTCGAGTACTGCCCTGCTCGCGTAATTCTCACTCGCGATAAGGCGAATGGTCTCGCGCTCGTAGCGCTCTTCACTTCTGATCAGTTCTTCAATCTGGGGATCGATAGTTTTTAGGTTTTTCATGGAGTGCCTCCGTATTAGGCCGGAAGCATAGAGCGTCCGGCAGAAATAGTGCCCAGACGCGCGGCATACTGAAAAATCCGCACTCCCCCGGGGTAAACCCCTATTGCGTCAGTTATGCGGACGCGAGCATATTGAATCATTAGAGTAAGCAGTCAAGAAATAATTAATTCCGTTATGCAACAAGAGCCTTCGGGATAAACGAACAGCTTTACTAAGCTAGACCGAAACAATTGTTGATTTTACAGAAAAACTTCCTTTTTTTATTGCATTGAGAAGGTGATTCATAGTGTTGTGGCGCAGTGTTACAAAGGCGCAATAAAAGGGTAAAATCATGAAGCTTCGAACGTATTTTCTTGAAGGACTTGTCTTTATCGTTCCGGTATTTCTTACACTCTATATACTCAGACTGGTTTTCAGGATGATTTTCGTATTTATCTCTTCGGCTTTTGTTTTTTTTCCCGAAAGCTTAATATCCAATCAGTATATCTTTTTCGCGATGAAACTGCTCTTTCTTGCTGGATCGCTTCTTATTTTGGCATTGATCGGCCTGATAGCACAGACTCTATTTGGCAGAAGTTTATCACTTTTCTTGCAGAAAATTATCGATAGAATACCGGTGGTCAGCAGTGTTTTTTCCACGGTAAAAGATTTTGTTCTGATTCTGTTTTCCGGAAAATCGGATATATTCTCCCACCCTGTTATCATTGATTATCCTTTTAAGGGCAGAAAAACCGTGGGTTTCAATACGGGGCCATATATCGTTGAGGGATCAAAAAAGAAATTCTGTACCGTTTATATTCCGACGGTTCCCTTCCCTACGACGGGATTTACCTTTATTATTGAAGAAAAGCTTGTTCGTCCGCTCGATTATGATACTGAGTCCGTTATCAAGCTGATTTTTTCTGCAGGAATAATCAGTAAATCAAAAAGAGCATTAAATCCGCCAAAAGCAAGCTCCATGCGAAAGAAACGTTCAGTTAAAGAGGATACACATGTTAAAAATGGTTAGAAAGCTTCTTCTCGAAGGATTGATTGTTGTAATACCGTTGTATTTGACCTATCGCTTTGTTCTTTGGGCTTTGTCGTATGTGTACAACGGCCTGCATTTTTCGATCGCGCTTATTCCAAAACAATATAGAGATCAATTGCCGATTGAGATTCTCGTTTCAATAGCAACCGGTTTGGTGGTGCTGTTATTTGTTTTTCTTTGCGGTGTTTTTGCCAAAACGATTGCCGGCAGAGCGTCTAGACGTTTTGTCGACAGAATCATGACCACCATACCGGTTATAAAATCGATTTACTCCGCGTTCAATGATCTTTTCGAGCTGACAATGAAACAGGATGGTATAAAATTCTCGAAAGTGGTTTACGTTGCCAATCCCAATAAAAATTCACTGAGTATCGGCTTTGTGACGGGCGAGTCAATTCCGGAGATATCGGACAGAAAAAAAATGCTGAATATTTTCATACCCGGCACGCCAAATCCAACGAGTGGTTTTCTCGTATGTGTTCCGGAAAAAGAAGTTATTCAAAGTGCTATGACGATTGAACAGGGAATGAAGCTGGTTGTGAGCGGTGGTGTGGTTAAAAAATAGCACTATCCCCCCGGCCTTTCTGTTTGTTGTTAACAGAAGGTATCAGCATTTTAATCTGTTATTAAATGCTTATGCTGATTTATAGAGATGATAATATTATAAAAGGATTAAGTCGATTTATCGATGATAGTGGCGATAATGGATAAATACATGTAAACTTATGTCTCTTGAAAAAAACTTGACTTATATATTGCCCGATATATGAATAAGTACGTTGAAAAGTGCCCCGGACTTCACTGAAATCTTACCCGAACAGGCCCATACAAATGGAACACATAATCGAAAAAAATGATGATTATACCCTTATTCGTTTCTGCGGGTCTCTGGCCAGTGATCTGGAAGAACAGGTGCGTTCAATTCTGGTGAATTTGTTTGAGCAGTCGTCAAATGGTGTAATCATTGATCTTGAAAAATCTGATTTTGTTTCAAGTAATGTTCTGGGGCTGTTTTTTTCACTATCCCACCTTGCAGGCGAATCAAATAAAAAAATTACATTTTGCAATGTAAGTGAAGACCTGAAGAAGATATTCATCATTACCGGTATTGCGAAGCATCTTCATCTATGCCGCACTGAATCGGAAGCACGTGCATATATAACAGGAACGGATTAGGGCTTGATAAAGATAGTGGTATGTCTGGGTAATCCCGGAACCCAGTACAGAAGAAACAGACATAATGTCGGATTCATAACGGGTGATTATATTCAGGGGGCGATGGGTTCCCCCTCACGGAAAAAACAGGGTAATGCTGAGATTTGCAAAGGAACGATTTTCGGGAAAGAAATAATGCTTCTCTATCCCCAGACATATATGAATAATAGCGGTCGAGTAGTTGTTGAATATCTGCGATATACAAAAGCGACTCTCGACGAACTTTTGGTGCTGCACGATGAACTGGAACTTTCCTTCGGAACAGTTGCCCTGAAAACAGGGGGCGGGCATAAAGGACACAACGGGATACGCTCTATCATGACAGAGACGGGAGGTGCCGATTTTCACAGGATCAGGCTGGGCATAGGGCGCCCTCCCGGTCAGATGGGAGTTGCCGATTTCGTGCTTTCCGACTTTAGCAAAGAAGAGCAGACAAAGCTGGAGGATATGGCCGTTCAGGCAATGACGCTTTTGGAAAACATTCTGGTCGGGAAGAAGTGATTAGCTTCATAAGTGAAGCTCTGAAAAATAAGCAAAGATATTCCTTTGTGGTTGCGAAGAATGGTAATAAGGTGATGATCACATCGACTCTTGATTGGAGGAGTACACAATGAATCAGGCTCTTGTTTTAATCGGTAACAATTTTGAAGAAACAGAAGCGGTTGCGGTTATCGATATTCTTCGGCGCGCAAAGGTGAAAGTCGTGGTCGCATCCATCAACGAACACGAAATTATCGGTTCGCATGGTATTGTGATGAAAATCGAAACTTTGATTGACGATATCAATTCGAGTGAATACTCCCTTGTGTATTGCCCGGGCGGCCCGGGTACGGCGAAATTGCGGGAAGACAAGCGGGTATTGAAGATTATTTCTGATATATATACGGCGGGGGGATACGCAGCCGCCCTCTGTGCTGCGCCGACCGTTCTTGCCGCGGCCGGTATTCTGAAAGGAAAAAAGGCTACCTTTTTTCCGGGCAGTGAGGCTCTGATGGACGGCGCAGAGCTTTCCGATGAGCCCGTCGTTGTGGACGGGAAAATTATAACGGGTCAGGCGGCTGGAAGCGCCATTACTTTTGCAATCACTCTGGTAGCCGCTTTTCTGGGAAAAGACGCCGCAGATCAGCTTGTGAAATCGATGTACATACACTGGATGTGAGTGAAAACTTCTTTTCAAAATCGGGGCACTTGACGATATTGAGTTAGGGAAAAACCTTGTAAACGGTGTTTTAAGAATCTCATGTCCGGTTTTCTTTGGCCGGCATCCGAATAAAATGAATGGAGTCAGATTGTGGATTACCGCCTGGTTAAACAGTATTTAAATGATGCGATAGATAACTTTTTCAAATTCTTTTACAAAATAGTAGATTTTGGTAAAGCTTCCATCGACTTTATGCTCGCCTTTTGGGATATCTGGTACAACTTTTTCATGTTTTTTATCAATCTCTGGTTGTACTTTTACTACCTGTTTCTCTATCTGGTCGATCATTACGCGATGTCATCAAGCTCAATATCGGTCTGGCGAAAACAGTACTCGATGAAAGCGCCGCGTTTGAAAAAAGCTTATTCGTATTCCCGTAATATAGCAAACCCGGTTTCCGGTGCTTTTGGTAAGGTTGCCCATACTGCAGGGTCGGCAACTGAAGCCTCGGGGCGCTTTCTGAAAAAGACCGTATCGGGAACAATCAATACCGGAGCGGCGGCTGTTGAAAGTGTTTCGAATGCGGCTGAGACGACGGTTTCCTCAGGGGCTCAAGTCGGTACCGGCATCGGTAATGCTTTTGTTTCTTTCGGCAAAGGGTTTATTGGTTTCTTTCTCGGTATTTTCAAGGGGACAATATCCATTTTCAAAGCCTTTTTTGCCTTCATCGGATCAAAGCTGACCCCAGTGAAAGAACAACCTGTAGGTCGACGTAATCTTATCGAAAGCTATATGCGTGAGTATGAGGGCAAGAAGAGATAAATGAGATTAACAGCAAAAGCCTTTTTTGCCCCCTGTACTGTTCTGTTTACTATGCTGATGTTCTTTTTAAGCATGTTCGTTTTGTTTGCTTCGGATATGGAACAAAGCAGACGTTCTGACGGAACTGTCGTCACCTTTGACAGAATTAAGGGCATTAAGACAATAAAAAATGATGATGGCAGTGTACTAACTGTTGATCTTAATGGGAAAACGCCCTACGGCAATGCAATAGGGCGTGATGAAAGAATTTTTTATTCTGATTCAAAAGAGGGTGTTTCGGGGATATTGGTTTTCGATCCGCTTAAATCTGACGACCTTCTTCAGGATGAAATGCTGGTTCTATTCGATGAACTTTACTCCGCTCTGCGAATATCATATGCGAAAAAAAAACCGAAAC
>JAEWVL010000341.1 GCA_023396665.1 Spirochaetota bacterium | reverse complement strand
GGGTCTATCTGATCGGGTGAATCCTCATAGCTTTGCGGGTTTGTTAATTCGAACGAAGAATAGTCGATACCGTTGTTTATCCATTTGTTTTTTTCGCTTTCGGGGGGATACGTCCCGCCCCGGTAGTAAAATGAGGGACAAAGCAGCGTCGTTCCGTTTGAGCTGAGGCCTTCAATGACCGTGTCAGGTCCATTTTCGCAGGGACCAAAAGATTTATATGAGCTGTGAAGGCACAGTACGGAATCCGTAAGACCCTGATTACGAATGAAATTACTGATCTGTTTGAGGTCAAGCAAGTCGTATCCCCCCGTAATGAATAAATCAGCCGAATTTATTTGGTTCAAAGCGACCCGCAATCAAAAGAGAAAGACCTGTCAATGCGGAAATACCAAGCGCGATTATAATTGCGGTGACTGAATGAGCGGTCGTTAACTGATAGAACAGTACCGCAATGACCCAGGCAAATAGCGTGAGATATATAGTTAGTAGTGCCGCATGGAAAAATCCGCCTTCTTTTGCGATGGTGCCCGTGGCACTGACACAGGGGACATAAAACAGTATAAATAGCAGGTAACTGAACACCTGTAAGGGGCCGCCGCTGAAATGAGTACGAAGATGAGTAAAAAAAGCCGGATTGTTATCCATCCCTTCGTCTGATTCAATGCCGAAAATAGAGATAAATCCATGCCACAGTATTGAAAACGCAGAAGTTATCTCCTGTAAGATGGAAGATTCGTTGTCGTCGCCTGCATCGAGCGAATACAGTGAGCTGAGTGTACCGACAATCGATTCTTTCGAGAAAACTCCTGTTAAAAGGGCTACAACGGATTGCCAATGGTCTCGCTCAATGCCCATCGGGCCGAAGACTGGCGTTATTACCTTCGCAGTTACGGTCAAAACTGATTTTTCTGAAGCTTCATTTCCGAATGTTCCATCAATACCAACAGAGCGGATTATCGAAAGAGACGCAACTGCGATAACAATGATTAATCCCGCGGTAAGGATAAAATCTTTCATGCGCATCCAGGTGTGTATCATGATGTGATTAAACCGGGGTAGACTGTACATGGGCAATTCCATGATGAAATGCGATAAATCCCCTTTGAAAATGGTGGAGCGAAAAAGAATACCGCTGAGTATACCCCCTGCGATACCAGCAATATAGAGCATGAATACGATAAAGCCGGCATTTTTTGGAAAAAAAGCAGCAGCAAAGAGCATATAGACCGGAAGTTTTGCTCCACATGACATGAAAGGAGCCATGTACATTGTGAACAGACGATCCCGGCGTGTTTCCAGAATACGTGTGCCTAAGATTGCGGGTACAGTGCAACCGAAACCGACGAGCATCGGAACGAAAGATTTTCCGGGAAGTCCTATCAGACGCATAAAACGGTCCATTACAAAGGCGGCGCGTGCCAGATATCCGGAGTCTTCAAGTATTGCCAGAACAAAGAACATGAAAAATATGACGGGAATAAAGGTAGCGACAGTTTGCAATCCCGCGCCAATACCATTGACAATGATTGTTTGCAAAAGTGCGGGTACGCCGATAGCGCCGAACAATAGGCCGGGTAGCTGCACAAAAAGGACGCCTGAGATGATGTCGAAAAAAGGAATAAATAGATTTCCGGCCCCGATCGCAAAGGAAAACATTAGATACATTATGCCCAGAAAAAAGGGCAATCCGAAAAATGAATGCAGTACAAGCCGGTCAATTGTATCGGTAAAATCGTGGCGTGAAAGACGATAGTGTACGGTATCGTGAATAATGCCGTGAATATAGGCGAAACGTGCATCGGCGATCAGTACTTCCATGTCATCGTGATGTAATGCTTCTATACGTTTTATATCATTTTGAATCTCTTTGTCGGGGAAATCGTTAATTGATTCTGCGATTTGTTTTGCCCAACGATCGCCTGCTGCATAACTCACCAGAAGCCAGCGGCGTTCGTATTCGTCTTCAGCTTTTGAAGTGAAAGCCTTGTTGTATTTATTGAGAAATGTTTCTATTTCGTCGGGGTAGATGATATTTGGTATTGGGCTTTGCTCGGTGCACACTAATTCACTGATGGTATCACGAAGAAGAGTCATGTCGGATTTTTCGAGAGATGACACAAACAGAACCTGCGAGTTCAGCTTTTGTTTTAGGCGTGTGATATTCAGAGAAATCTCTTTTTTCTCGGCGATATCCTTGCGTGTGAATACGAAAAGCAGAGGGACGCGCATTTCGATAAGTTGTGTCGTAAGAAACAGATTTCTCTCAATATTTGCGGAATCTATCACATTAATGACGAGATCAGGTTTGGCTTTCAGAAGAAAATCACGGGCAACAGCCTCGTCTTCAGCACCGGAACTGAGAGAATAAATGCCGGGTAAATCGATAATCTGTAATTTTTCGGAGCAGCTTTTGATTTTTCCCTCCACCCTTTCGACGGTGACACCGGGCCAGTTGCCTATACGCTGGTTTGTTCCCGTCAATTCGTTAAAAAGGGTGGTTTTTCCACTGTTTGGATTTCCAATAAGTGCTATTGTTTTTGCTTTCATAACTGTCCCCGAACAAATATGGGAACACTATAAGCGATACATCCTGCGGGTCAATCAGTTTCGTTTCAATTATAGAGGTAAAATGGGGGGATATTTGTCTTCAGTTACATCGTTACAGATATTTTTTCTGCCATACCATGCCCGATTATAATACGAGTATTGTTGAGTCGTACTACAATTGGACCGTGATTACCAGATTTTTTCACCACAACTATATTCTGATCGGGGATTATTCCCATACTGAGCAGTTTCGACTTCAAATGCTCTCCACCGTTAATGTTTTGTACCCGAACAGAGCAGCCTTCGTTTATTTGGGTGAGTGAAAACGTTGTTCGTGCATTCATGTTAGGCCTCAAAAGTTATAATAAACTAACAATTTCAAGATAAGTATCGATTGTTAGACAGTCAATACTTTTTTTGAAATTATGTAATTATCATTAAAATATGTGTTATGTTACTTGAATCTAAGATTCTCTTTTGGTGATTGTAACGTGGATTGTTATCCATAGTAACAAATATAGGCGCAATCTTCTTTGGCTTGAACAGAAAACTTCGTTTGTTCAGAAACTAGAAAAAATTCACCGCTTTTGTACTGCTTTGTTATCCCGTCAACGGTTGCTTCAAGCGTTCCGGATGTGATAACCATGCGTTCTTTGGAAGAAGTAGAAAAATCATAGGTACCTGGAGATATGACACCCGCGGTGGCCTTGCCCTCAGTATTGGAAAATGCTATGGATTTTACTTTTCCGTCAAAATACTCGTTTGTTTTCAACATATGTCCTCTTAGGTGTAGCTTTAGCCGTATTCGTTAAAAAATGTGGATTGTTATCCAGTTGATATTGTAAAAAATACGATTCAATAAAAAAAGAGGCTGCCTTTTCAGGCAGCCCCGATGGAAATTACATATTGTCAACAATAGCTTGAGCAAAACCCGAACAGGAAAGAAGTGTTGCTCCCTGCATTTGCCGTTCAAGGTCATAGGTTACTTTTTTCTGAGAAATAGTTTTTTCCATGGCATTTATTACAAGATCTGCCGCTTCATTCCATTTTATGTGGCGAAGCATCATTTCTCCCGAGAGAATAAGCGATCCGGGATTTACTTTGTCCTGACCGGCATATTTAGGAGCTGTTCCGTGGGTGGCCTCGAAGATTGCAGCATCGGCGCCGATATTTGCGCCGGGAGCTATGCCAAGACCCCCAACTTGCGCTGCAAGTGCATCAGAAATATAGTCGCCGTTAAGATTCGGCGTCGCGATCACATCGTATTCTTCGGGACGAAGAAGAACCTGCTGAAAAATTGCATCTGCGATACGGTCTTTGATTATGATTTTGCCATCAGGGCAATTTCCATTGTATTTGTCATAAAGATCGGCCTCAGTGATTACCTTGTCTGCGAATTCCTCGCTTGCGACTTCGTATCCCCACTTCTTGAAGGCGCCTTCGGTAAATTTCATGATGTTACCTTTGTGCATGAATGTTACTGTCGGTCGCTTGTTTTCGATAGCGTATTCTATTGCGCTTCTTATGAGATTTTTCGTATTGGTGATCGATATGGGTTTTATGCCAATGCCTGAGTCCTCTCGAATATCAACTTTCATCTCATCTTTCAGAAACTTTAAGACCTTTTTGACTTCGGGGCTTCCCTGTTCCCATTCAATGCCGGCATAAAGGTCTTCGATATTTTCGCGAAAAATGACCATGTCAGTTTTTTCAGGATTTTTCAGTACAGAGGGAACACCGGAAAAATAACGAACGGGGCGTACACAGGAGAAAAGGTTTAATTTCTGTCGAAGAGCAACATTAATACTGCGAATTCCGCCGCCGATCGGTGTAGTCAGCGGGCCTTTGATTGCAACGCAATACTCCCGTATCAAGTCGACTGTTTCATCGGGAAGCCAGGAACCGGTTTGATTGAAAGCTTTTTCTCCGGCCAGGATTTCTTTCCACTGAATTTTTCGTGATCCTTTGTAAGCTTTATCAATTGCGGCGTTCAGTACGATACATGTTGCTTTCCAGATATCAGGACCGATTCCGTCTCCTTCAATGAATAGAAGAACAGGGTTTTCCGGAACAACAATCTTTCCATTTTTATACGTGATTTTGCTCATGTACACCTCATTATTATGCCACATTTTGTTTGTGGTATTGTTTCATTTCGAGAATAGTATCAACTGGATAACAATCCAGAAATTTCATATCAAGTGGATTGTTATCCAGTTGATACTGAACTTAGTGAGCAAAATCACATCATCAGGAGCAAGACTTTTTTTACATAGCCTTGAAAACAGATTCGATTTTGTGGTTTTTCTTGTCCGAAAGACGTTTTACTCCTTCGGTCTTGGATAAAACACGGTAAAACGGCTGTATTGATTCCTGAATTTTGATATTCATTTCGTGGATAATTGCTTCAAAATCATGCGAGAGTGCATCAAGAGATATCTCTCTTGAACGTAATTCCTGGTAAAGCCGGTAATTTGCGTGGATTTCGTCTTTGAGTGTATTTATCTCCACATCTTTTTGTTTGAGCAGATTATCATATTTCCGAATAACATCTTTAATTTTTGCCGCATGTTGTGATTCGAGTTTTGTCGTTTCTGTTTTGATCTGCTTGGCATATTCCTTGGAACAGCGCTCGAATTCTTTTT
Source organism: Spirochaetota bacterium (assembly GCA_023396665.1). Classification (GTDB taxonomy): domain Bacteria; phylum Spirochaetota; class UBA4802; order UBA4802; family JAFGJZ01; genus JAEWVL01. The sequence continues at coordinate 3,163 of JAEWVL010000341.1, read as the reverse complement.
TTCGTTCCTTCTGAATAATCGAAGTGAGAGTTTCTTTTTTTACAAACATCTTTGTATCCTTTTGGGCAATCTCAATAGGAGTTTTGCTGAATTTCTTTGAGCCAGAACATTTGCGGGGTTGTTTTCTGTCAACACAATTAAAGTACAAAATCTAATAAAATTTGGCGAACGTTGGTAAATTCAGCTTGTTTATTTGCGTTTAAAAGGATCTGATAATAAAAATATGAGCTTGGAGGGCTTGAAATATCAATATGTATATCCTATTTTCTTTTATGTTTGACTTTTCAATTTTTTGGGGAACCGAATAGCCTAGGGAAAGTTTGAACAAAAGAATTATTCAATAAAAGGAGCGACAATATGCGTTCAACGATCAATGGCGCACCGTCGTTTAGTTATGTGCACATTGACCTCTCTCCGAAAGAAAGTGTTTTGGCGGAGAGTGGTGCAATGCAGTCAATGTCGGCAGATATCGACATAAAGGCACAAACGAACGGCGGATTCTTTTCAGCTTTGGCGAAATCTCTCTTTGGTGGCGAATCATTTTTTGTAAACAAATTCACAAATAACAGCGAGAGTGAAAAACGTGTTACTATCTCGCAAGGATGTCCAGGTGAAATCGTCTGTACCGAGCTGAGCGGTAATACAATTTATCTTCAAAAAGGGGCTTATATAGCCTCGACGGCGGGTGTTAAAGTCTCTGCATCATGGGCAGGATTTGCCTCTTTTTTTGGCGGACAGGGCTTGTTCAGATTGAAAGCAAGAGGAACGGGAACCCTTTGGTATGGAGGATATGGCGCTATTCTGACTAAAGATCTTGATGGTGATATCATTGTTGATGGTGGATTTTTATTGGGCTACGAGGGCGATATTAAAATAAGTGTTACCCTTCCGGGAGGAATTATTGCCAGCTTAACTGGTGGAGAGGGTCTTGTTTCCCGTCTAAAAGGAAAGGGAAAAGTTTATATTCAGACACGTAGCATCAGCGGGCTGGCTGCCTGGCTGAATCCCCAGTTCAGATAAGGAGTTATATCATGCAGGTTGAAATAGTAAAACGACCGGCCAATTCGGCCGCAAAAATAGCGCTGGCTCCGGGTGAAACGGTAAGTGCAGAAGCAGGAGCCATGATTGCAATGTCAGCGGATATGACCGTAACCACTACTACGCATAAAAAGGAAGGTGGTGGTGGTCTTCTTAAAGGCTTAAAACGGATGTTAGCCGGTGAAAGTCTTTTCCTGAACCATTTCACCGCAGGGAGCAATGGAGGTGAGATTTATTTAGCGACTACTCTTTCCGGCGATATGGAATGTATTGAACTGGACGGAACGACTAAACTAAAGGTTCAAGCCGGTTCTTTTGTCGCACACGATCCAAATGTTACCATGGATATTAGTTTTGGTGGTATGAAGACTCTTTTTTCGGGTGAAAATCTCATTTGGCTTTCCTTCTCAGGAAAAGGAAAGGTTGTGATAAACGCTTTTGGTGCTATTTATCCTGTACAGGTGGCAGGTGAGTATGTTGTAGATACCGGCAATGTTGCCGCATATCAGGAATCATTGACGTTTAAAGTAACAAAAGCCAGTAAAAGCATACTGTCATCTTTTCTTGGCGGAGAAGGCCTTGTCTGTCGCTTTCAGGGGAATGGAACTGTTTATTGCCAGACACACTCAGACGGAACATTCGGGAGTGCATTAAGGCCGCTGTTGCGACCGAAGGAACAATAAGGGAGGATTACAATGATCAACAATTTTCAATTTAAAATAGATGGTTCTCCAGATTATGCATTCTTGACCGTCCAAATACCTCAGGGAGAAACCATTAAGGTTGAAGCGGGAGGCATGGCTTTCATGTCTCCACAGTTAAAAATGAAGACTAAGATGAAAGGTGGACTCAAAAGAATGCTTTCTGGTGAAAGCATTTTTGTAAGTGAATACTCGGCTGAATCTGGAAATGGAGAAATTGGTATTGCTCCCGGTACTCCCGGTGATCTTGCGCATGTGCACTTGGATGGGAATACGATATATTTACAAAATTCAGCTTTTGTTGCAAGTGGCATTGGAGTTGAGTTGGATGCCAAATTTCAGGGTTTTCGAAAAGGGTTTTTCTCTGGTGAGAAAATGTTCATGGTAAAGTGCTCGGGAAATGGTGATTTGTGGTTTAATACTTATGGAGCGATGCTTGAAATTGATGTAAATGGAAGCCAGGTCGTCGATACAGGATATGTGGTAGCTTTTACTGAAGGCTTGAGTTATGAGGTGCAGTCCGTTGGCGGAATGAAGAGTTTCCTGTTTTCCGGAGAAGGATTGGTTTGTAAGTTTTCGGGTCAGGGTAAGCTGTGGATTCAAACCAGGTTGGCGCCGGCTTTTGTCTCTTGGGCTGACAAATTCAGACCTGTTAAGAAAAAAAGCAATTAACCGCAAAAACCCCGCCATTCGGCGGGGTTTTCTACATAGCATGTGGTGGATAACAATTCACAACTGGATTGTTATCCACCACATGCAAAACTTTCAAAATTTCTTTCTTTTTGCATGTTGACTTGCTTCTGCACTGAGAGGGTCGTCAGGCCAATGGTGTTTTGGATATCTGCCAGCGAGTTCCTTCCGGATTGCGAGATAACTTCCTTTCCAGAATCCATTTATATCTTCAGTTATCTGAACAGGTCTGTTTGCTGGTGATAATAAATGAATTAATGGTTGAACTCCACAAATTGGAGCTATTAATTGAGTGCCAAAAAATTCTTGAATTCGCCCTGCAATTACAGGGCGATCGCTCGAATAATCTATTTGTATCTTTCTTCCTGATGGAAGTATAAAGTGAGAAGGAACTTTCATTTCGAAATCATTAAGTTTCTCATAGCCTAATCGGTAGAGGAGAGCTTGCAATAGTATTTGTGGAGTAATAATTTCGTTGTTTGAAGTAGAAAAGAATGGCTGTAGCCAGATTTCTGCCTCATCAATCAATTTTACTTTCGAAAAGAGATTTGTTTTGTACTCATTGTTGGTATAAAACAATATTCTTTTATATAGAGTAACGGATGATTGATCATGATTGTTATCCCATGGTAGACTGTCAAATCCTTCGCTTTTTATCTTCACAATAGCCGATTTATGAAGTGCCTTCTTATCAGGTATTCCACCTTTTGCAGTAGACAGGACAATGCCGGCAA
>JAEWVL010000230.1 GCA_023396665.1 Spirochaetota bacterium | reverse complement strand
GCGCCCGTAGCTCAGCTGGATAGAGCGTCGGACTTCGAATCCGTGCGTCGGGAGTTCGAATCTCTCCGGGCGCAAATTTTATTGACCTGCCGCGGCGACCGCTTCCGGCAGGTCTTTTTTATTGGTGATGTACATGATCTGATTGCCGATAATTTTCACCTTCGAACGCGGCGCACCTTCCGGATCCTGCCATCTGTCCTGGCGCAGTGTTCCGAATACCAGTATTCTTCTTCCCTTCTTTACCCGCTCCGAACAGTCGAGGGCAGCTTTTTCCCATGTTTCCACATCAAAAAACGAGACATTATGGTCGCCACCTTCTGAGTCACCGTGCTGAACGGCAATGGAGAAATTGCAGACACTTTTTCCCGTTTTTGTTTTCTTTAGCATGGGGTCGTGCGTCACGAAGCCTTCGATCGTCATGTTGTCCACGTTGTACATTTTGATCTCCTGTTAAATATTAAATAGATTCAGGTTTTGAAAACCTTTGCATTAATACGTATTGCTTCCGGCTTTTGTTGGAGAAATGAGTTTTTTTTTAAAAAAAAGTTGTAAAACTGCGCTTTTGCTTATAAGAACTGAGATTACCCTTTGTTTAAGGGATATGTGTTATCGTGTAGAGCTGGTATTTTGTGAAAATAGTTATCGGATATATCTGCAACAAGACGGATGTGCGTAATTTCAAAATGAAGATGCTTCCCGTTGAGGTGTTGGCACTCGCTTCCTATCTTGAAAAGAAGAAGTACATGGTTTCTGTTGTCAATTTTCTCGATATGTCGATAGGCAAATGCGAAAAGATCATCCGTGTCGTTTCGCCGGATATTCTCTATCTCCCGATATTTTCCCATAACAGGGTCGATTCCCTCAAGTTTGTAAGAGAGTTCAAGAAAAGAAACCGGAAGGTGATCATAATTGCAGGCGGTCCCTTTGTTACCTTTGTGACCGATGAACTGCTTGTTCGATATCCCGAGATTGACTATCTGGTGCCCGGCGAACCGGAAAGAACCTTGCAAAAACTGCTCGAAAGTTTAAGGGGGAAATCGAAGGTGCCGCGGGTCTGTGAACCTATCGGGATTCCCAACATGAATCCGATGCCGCTTCCTTCCGAATACAATGGCATGCTTATCAATGTTGATCCGAACGAGCAATACAAGATGCTCATGACCGCGAGAGGATCCAACGAGAACCCGATGCTCTCATCGTATCCGAAATACTCGGGTAATGAGATCAGGCCGAGATCGGTTAAGCGGATAATCCAGGAAATAGTGAAATTGCAGAAACGCTATGGAATACTCTATTTCATTATTCGAGATGATAATTTCGGAGTTATCAGGGAACGGGTTATTGATTTTTGCAGGGAAATCTGCCGAAGGCGTATCTACATCATGTGGAGCTGCCATTTGAATCCGGCGGTTGTCGACGAGACTCTTCTTACCGAAATGAAACTGGCAGGGCTCGAGAGAATTTATTATCCGGTTTATTCCGGTTCACCGCGGCTGTTGCAGAAATACGGCGGTCTGAAAACCGAAACAGTTCTTGAGGCCGCCAGGGTGACCCGGAAGGTCGGCTTGTATTTTACCATAGAACTTACGACCGGTTTCAAAGACGAGACCGTAGCGGATGTGACGAAAACCGTTCACCTTCTGAAAAGGGCGCTGCCGGGGTATTGTAACATCTCCCGGGTTTCCTACAGACCCGGAACGAAACTTTACGATGACGCCGTTCTCAGCGGAGAGATGTCACCTCTCGTATGGTTTCGTAAAACACAGGTTTCGATACCGGTAAGGGAAGATGAAGCGGTGAGCGTTTGGAAAAACGAGCTGGCACAGACCGCGGCGTTGATACGGCAGGACTCATGGTATGACGCCACCAGTTATCGCAGGCATCACGCGAACAATCCGCGCCAGTGTTGGGTTACTGACATTCTCGAAGGTGATTACTATCTGGATGAAAACAGAAATATAGAGGCTGATCGCGCTTATCGAAAGGTGGTGACAGCTTTTCCCGAAAACCCCTGGGGGTATCTTCGCGTGGGCAAGGTGAAATTCAGAGAAGGCAATTTCGAGAGTGCAGAACAGTATTTTCGAACCGTTACCGATCTTATTCCCGCCTATTATGGCGGCTGGCTTCGTGTAGCGGAAAGCCTTATTGCGCAGGGCAAACACCGTGAAGCCCGCCGCTGGGCCGACGAAGCCTATCGACGTAATCGCTACGATCTGCGTCTTCATAATGTGCGGGATGTGCTCAAAGAGAGTGTCCTTTAGCTGGATTTTGTATGCTAAACAATTATTAAGTAGTTCTTGACATAAGCGGGGCTATGGCTATACTTGCATCGGTAAGAGGGAACTTGCGGTGAGAGTGCGCTCCTCGTGCTCGCTTTTGTTATTTCCGCAATAAAATTTTTGCAATTTCTCTTTTTCAAACGTTATACAGTCAGAGTGTTTCGCTTTTTGATGATGCACTCAAATCTTATTGTGTGGAAGTGATTATGACAAACCAGAAGGAGCTTAGCCAGAAGGACCTTGCCCTCTCCTCAGCGATCGCTCAGATTGAAAAGCAATTCGGTAAGGGCTCAATTATGAAATTGGGGGATGACTCCGCCAGAGTTAAAATCGATACGATAAGTACCGGTTCTCTCGAACTCGATATTGCTCTGGGTGTGGGCGGTATTCCGCGTGGCAGAATTACCGAGATTTACGGACCCGAGTCTTCGGGAAAAACAACCCTGACACTGCATATAATCGCTGAAGCGCAGAAAGCCGGCGGTATAGCCGCTTTTGTCGATGCAGAACATGCACTTGATCCCATCTATGCCAAAAAACTCGGGGTCAATACCGAAGAGCTGCTTGTTTCGCAACCCGATACGGGAGAAGAGGCGCTTGAAATTACCGAAAGTCTCGTGCGTTCGGGGGCTATCGACATCGTGGTCATTGACTCGGTGGCAGCACTCGTTCCGCGCGCCGAAATAGAAGGCGATATGGGTGATTCTCATATGGGGCTGCAGGCTCGGCTTATGAGTCAGGCGCTTCGCAAGCTGACCGGTATCATTTCCAAATCGAAAACATCGGTTATCTTTATCAATCAGATACGTCACAAGATCGGTGTCATGTTCGGTTCGCCCGAAACCACTACAGGTGGAAACGCCCTCAAGTTTTACGCCTCTGTTCGACTGGACATACGTCGTGTCGAGACGCTCAAGAAGGGTGAAGATGCCATCGGAAACAGGGTGAAGGTCAAGGTCGTTAAAAACAAGGTTGCGCCTCCTTTTACGAAAGCGGAATTCGATATCATGTTTGACGAAGGAATATCCCGCGTCGGAGCTATTGTGGATATCGGATCACAATATGAGATAATCAAGAAAGCGGGAACATGGTATTCATACAAGGAAGAGCGGATAGGGCAGGGGCGTGATAATGCGAAGAAATATCTGAACGATAATCCGCAAATTGCCCAGGAAGTCGAACGTCTTATCAAGGAAAAGGCCGGTCTGATAGCGGTCACCGCAGAGAAGGATGACTCCGGGGAGAAGACGGCAAAGGCGTCACGACAAAAAGCGGAAAAGACTGTGCCTGATACCTCCGATGACGAAAGTGCTGCATTGACAGAAATAGAGTAAATGCGGATTGAATAGACGAGATGAATACTGTTGTCAGGGCATTGCTCAAGAA
>JAEWVL010000219.1 GCA_023396665.1 Spirochaetota bacterium | reverse complement strand
GTCGGCCTGGTACAGCCGGTGCTCGCGTAAAAGCGGCGGTGCCGATACGGGAAGAAGGCTTTTCTCGCCTACCGGAATATAGGCGGAGTAATACACCCGTCGCAACGATACACGACGATAGAGCGCTTCTGACAGAGAGATGATCGTTCTGTCACTGTCTGGGCTCGCGCCGATGATCATCTGTGTACTCTGCCCGGCGGGCACAAAGGAGAAAGACCTGCCGCCGCGTCCCCGGAAGCGCCGTTCATCATCAATTTCACCGGCAACGCGGCGCATGGCGCCTACAAGCCCCTGTTTGTTCTTTTGCGGCGCCAGCATCGCCAGACTATTGGCGCTCGGCAATTCTATGTTAAAACTGATACGATCGGCCAGAAAACAGAGTCGTCTGACAAGCCGCTCGTCGGCACCGGGTATGCCTTTAACGTGGATGTATCCGTTAAAACGATGCGTTTTTCGCAGCAGTTCGACCGTTTTAATCATCATCTCTGTTGAATAATCGGGTGAACGCTGTACCGCCGAACTGAGAAAGAGCCCTTCAATATAATTGCGCCGATAGAAGTTCATCGTTATATCAGCGATTTCTTCGGGAGAAAGCGATGCACGGGGAATATCGTTCGTGACCCGATTAACGCAATAGGCGCATTCATATGCGCATTTATTCGTCTGCAGTAATTTCAGCAGGGAGATACAGCGCCCGTCAGCTGCCCAACTGTGACAGATGCCGAATGCTCTCGTATTGCCAAGAGAACCCGTTTTATTCGCACGTTCACTGCCGCTCGATGCACAGGAAACATCGTACTTTGCAGAATCTACCAGTATGGAAAAACGTTCTTCGAGTGTCTGCTCGCGCAACATCATTTCTCCCGACAAAGAATACTTATCTCCAGAACAACTACACATATAGATGCTATACATATATTAAGTCAACAATATTTTTTAATCAGGCAATCCTGAAGTCGTGTGAACGGACATCGTTTACATCAAAAAAAAGATTGCCCCCGAAGCCGACTCACCTACTGTGTCGCAGAACTATTTTTCAACAAAAGGCTGGTACCCGATGAGCGCAGGATTCAAGGTTTCCGAAATCGAACAGAACGTACATCTTCTCGACTTCGAGAATGGCAAAAAGCTGTATCTTGTCGGCACAGCTCACGTATCACAGCAATCGACCGAACTGGTCAGCCGCATTATCAACGACATCAAACCCGACACCATCTGCGTCGAACTGGACGAGCAGCGTCACAAAGCTATGACGCAAAAATCGGCGTACGAGGATATCGACATACTTGAAATCATTAAAAAGGGACAATTATTCTTTTTTATCGGACAGTTCCTGCTCGCATCATATCAGAAGAAGATTTCCCAGAAGACAGGTTCAAAACCGGGAACTGAATTTCAGAAAGCGAATGAGCTGGCCGTTGAGACGAACGCGAAACTGGTTCTTGCGGATCGCAACATCGGCGTCACCCTGAAAAGAGCCTGGCGTCTCACCTCTCTGGGCAGAAAATTCAAAACCTTTTTCTCACTCATGTTCGCCGAAGATGCCGTAACAGAAAAGGACATCGAAGAACTGAAACATTCAGACGCCATCGACGAAATGATCAAGGCTTTCGCCAAAGAGCTGCCCGACGCGAAACGCGTGCTCATCGATGAGCGCGATATTTTTCTTTCGCACTCGATTCAGAAAAATCTCGGCACCGTCACCGTTGCCGTCGTCGGTGCCGGCCATATACCGGGCATACTCGTACATCTTGAAAGGGATATTCCGGACTCCGAAAGAGATGAAATAAACTTCGTGCCTGAAGCGGGCTTTGTGGAAAAGCTGCTGCCCTGGGTGATTCCCGCGATCATTGTCGCCATCTTTGTCGCAGGTTTCTTTTTCGGCAAAAGGGAGATTGCTTCTGACGTGATACTGTTCTGGATTCTTGTCAACGGCATTCTTGCCGCCGCGGGTTCACTTCTGGCCTTTGGACATCCGCTTACTATAATCGCTGCATTTATTGGAGCTCCCATCACGAGCCTTAATCCCACGATCGGTGTCGGCATCGTGACCGCGTTCGTTCAGACGCTGGTGTGCAAACCGCGTGTCCGTGATTTCGAAGAAATTCAGGAGGGAACGCTTAAAATACGCTCATGGTGGAGAAACCGGCTCACGAAAATATTTCTTGTTTTCATCCTGTCTTCTATCGGGTCAAGCGTTGGAACTTTTGTCGGGCTGCCCTACATTCTGAAATTTTTCGGCTGATACCACGAAACACCTTACTCATGATCCCCTCTGCATTTCTTTGCGGGGGGATACCCATCCCTCCCCTTCAAAATAAAAAGCCGACGCAATGCTATACACTGATTGCGACAATACTGTTTTCTGACGACTTTTCTCAGATACCGAGAATCATCTTCGCGATTGAAAAATATATGACGACCCCGCCCATATCGACGATGGTCGACAATGCCGGTGAAGAGAATACCGCAGGATCAATTTTGACCTTCACCGCGATTATGGGAATTATTGCGCCGAAAAGCGTCGACCAGACCACCTGAATGGAAAGGGCAAGCGCTATGACCGTCGCAACCGAAAGCAGCGTGAATTCCGCTCCGATCTGATCCGGAGCGGTAAGCAGGTGAACACGCAAAAAAGTGATGATGCCCAGACAAAGGGCTAGCAAGGCACTGATGACAAACTCCTTTTTGAGCACCCTGAAAATATCTCCCGGCTTCAGCTGATCAAGCGCAAGCGAGCGCAGCACCACCGTGGCCGACTGTGAGCCGGTGTTTCCCCCTGCGGCGTTCAAAAGCGGCATGTAAAAGGTGAGTACGATAAGAGTTTCGAGTGTCTTCTGAAAGCCCTGAATAATCATGCCCGTGAGAATACCGAAGAAACCGAGAATAACCACCCACACCACACGTTTGCGAAAATGGGTAAGTATGCCGATATCCAGGTAAGGTTTCTCCTCGACGGGACCGCTAATCGCCATGAGTCGTTCCATGTCCTCGGTCTGCTCTTCACGGATAATGTCGATCGCATCGTCATAGGTGATGATGCCGAGCATTTTGTTATCACTGTTCACCACCGGTATCGCTATGAGGTCATAATCGTTGATCAGATTGGAAGCCTTCTCCTGATCGTCGGTTGCCGCAACGACAATGACATCCGTTTTCATGATCTCACGCACGAGAACCTGCGGTTTCGAGAGAATGAGTTTGCGAAGAGAGAGAAAGCCCAGCAATACGCCCGAATCGTTCAGAATATAGGTGTAGTAGACGGTCTCCTTGCCGGGAGCGATCTTGCGAATCGTTTTTATCGCGCTTGCGACGGTATCGTTCTCGTGTAAGGCGACGAAATCCGAGCTCATCAGCGCACCGGCTGTTCCCTCTTCGTATGAAGTCAGATGCAGTACGTCGGCTCTCTCCCGTGAGGGCAGGTAGGTAAGCAGCTTGTCCGCGACATGTTTGTCGAGATGCTGAAAAAGATCCGCGCGGTCATCCGTCGACATGGGGGTGAGTAGGTCCAGGACATGACGTTTCAGACCGCCGCTGATCATTTTCACCTGAACATCCATGTCCATATAAGAAAAAACGTCAGCCCGCTTGTGTGCGTCAAACAGGTTAAGAATTTTCCAAATATCAGAAGGGGATAGCGACGAGAGATAATCGGCGGCCTCTTTCTCGTGCATCTCGGAAATAAATTCGCGAAGAAAATCAAATTTCTTCTTTCTGAGAAGTTCGGCTATTTCTGGCAGCAACAGAGTATTTCCCATAATGAACCTCCCGGCGATAAAACGCAAATAACCGGCTTCACTCGCTACTGATTCGTTTATCTTTGAATTTGATCAGTACTTGTAATAATCCCTGAACCAGGCGGTGAAACGCTCCAGGCCCTCTTCTATACCGATGCGGGGCCGGTATCCGGTCGCTTTTTCCAGAAGACGTATATCCGCACAGGTGGCTGGCACATCACCCGCCTGCATCGGCAGCAAGCGTTTTTGAGCCTTCTTTTTGAGCAGCGATTCGAGCACTTCGACAAAATAATCGAGTCGAACCGGAGTATTGTTGCCGATGTTGTAAATTCGATATGGTGCGCGGCTCGTCGCAGGATCGGCCGCTGCACAGTCCCATGAATCGTCTCTCTGCGGCACACAATCGATAAGCCTGATAATACCTTCAACGATGTCTTCCACATAAGTGAAATCGCGGCTCATATCGCCTTCATTGTAAATATCGATGGGCTGATCGTTCATGATGGCTCTGGCAAATTTGTAATAGGCCATGTCCGGGCGCCCCATCGGCCCGTATACGGTAAAAAAGCGCAGACCGCTGACGGGTATATCATACAAATCAGAATAAGAATGTGCCATCAGTTCGTTGCTCTTTTTTGTCGCGGCGTACAGCGACACGGGGTGATCGACGTTGTGATGTTCTGAAAACGGTGTTACGCTGTTTATGCCGTAAACCGAAGATGAAGAGGCGTAAATCAGATGACGGGGTTTATAGCGACGACATAATTCGAGTATATTCGAAAAACCGACAAGATTTGACTGCACATAGGCAAAAGGGTTTTCGATCGAGTACCGAACGCCGGCCTGTGCTGCGAGATGAATGACGAAGTCAAAGCCTCCGGCAAAGAGCGATTCTAGCGCGTTATAATCGGCAAGATCACAGTTCTCAAAACGGTAGCTTTCCGTATGGCGTAACAGCGAGTTGCGATACTCCTTGAGTGAGACCTCATAATAGTCACACATATTGTCGATACCGCATACCTGATGCCCCTGCTCAAGCAGTTTTGCACTCAGATGATGTCCTATAAAGCCGGCAGAACCGGTAACCAGCAGCTTCATCGGCAACCCCCTGAGGCACTTGTACTACCCGGCGGCCAAGTGTAAAGACTTTTCAGCGGCTTTAACGAAAAAAGCCGCTCCGGTTGTTCCGGAGCGGCTTTTCGCTTATTCATGAGGTCAAATTGATATTAAAACTCTGTTGATTTTTCCATGAAATTTCTCAGGAAAGTATCGGTATCCTTCGAATTTTTCTGATAGGTCTCAGCAATCGTTAAAACCGTATAGTAAAAAAAGGAAAGATGTTTCACGTAAAAATCACGCCGTATCTGGTTTGCGACCGGAAATGCGTCTACGTTTCGCACATCGCCCAGTTTGCGGTTCTCAAATATCACCTTTCCGTTTTGCTTGTAAGAGAATGTAATATCATCTGTTCCCTCACTGGTCGGTGAAGGATCTGTAACGATGACCTCCTCTTCGTGAGAGGCATCATAGTTACGCTCCCAGATGCGTGATTCAAACTTGCCGCCGGAAAAAACCTTGAGCGATTTTGTTCGCATGCCGATTATCTCGTTTGTACGATCATGCCGTATAAAGGTATGCCTGATCATTTCGATTCCTTCGTCACTTTTTTTATAATTTGTACGGTAAGGAAGAATTCTGATATCATCGACATCCTGAAGCTTGTAATCCTTCACAACATTGTCGATCTTCGTTGAGAAGTCGAGAATCTGCTTATCAAGATCCTTCTTGGCTTTCTCCAGACCATCAGAACTGGTCGAAGCCGACTGTTGAGCCATAAGCAAGGTCGCACAGACACACGCAATAAGAAGCATAATAAGGCGTTTCATAGATCCCCCGTACCTGATTGTAATAATCGCAAAAATGGAACTGCTCAAACGGATATAGCAAGCTATAAAATTGACAAGCCAAAAAAGAGCACAAACGTGCTTTTTTACAACAACTTTTATCTGAAGCTGTATGACTACAGATTCCTCTGTTCCTCTTATCGGTCAATTACAATCGAATATTTAGCAGGATTTTTTGTAAGTAACGAAACATCCGATTTGTTAAAACAAATCAAAACTTATTCCGATTTCAGAGCACATGTGAACAAAAAAAGCTGCCCGATAAAGGGGCAGCTTTGATACACTCATCTGATAAGACTTTTATTTATTAGTATATCAGTTAAAAATCTCCATACGGATCATATGTATAATCATATGTCTCACCGTTGCAGGTATAGGTTCCCTCAAAATCATAATTAGAATTTATTCTTATGTTCCAAGAGAAATCGTAACGTTTTTCTTTGTACAATACTTTGAAATCGCCCGTATAGCTGTACTCAAAAGAATCACCAGTCATTTTGATAACATACTCTACTGTACCAAAGATTGTCAGATCTTCAATCTCACAATCTTTAAATTTTATCTTCACATTATAATAATATGAACTTTCACTTTCTTCTGAATATGAAATGGTAACAGAAATTTTTCCGTCTTCTGAAGTCCAGTCGACATCGCCGCTTTCCGATCGTTTTGCATCCATCAAGGCCTTCATATAAAGGTCATTCGTTTGAATTCGCATAAAATCGACTACTTCATTGGCCTCATCCTGAGTCATCTCCCCCATGGGGTAATCATCGATCAAACTTTTTTCATCTTCTTCGTCATCACATGAAACAAAAGAAACTGCGACAAACAGCACCAGCAGCAACGCAAAAATCTTTTTGAACATTATGTTCTCCTTTTTTTTACCGCTACAGGAAAATAAATTAAGCAGGGCACACGCGGTATTTTTGAACGAAAACAATCAGAAGAATCTGTACGCTCCCGTTCACTCACAACGATTGATGATGAAGATAAATTAAATTTCGTCAAGATATTTACAGGCATACAAAAGAGAATTATTAAATTAAATTCTCGCGATATGCGAGAAATTCCTGTTCATTTCAAGTATTTGTTACGTTTAAAATGTAAATTCATCATATGCAAGTCAAATGATCAGGTATAATACGCAAGCTTATTACAATCACTGATATCTTCTATAAAAAAATTCTGTTGCCAAATCGGCAATTGTCCGCTTACTATACTTAATGATTGTATTATAATGACTGCATACATCAATGAATCAGCAGCTTCATCGCCCGATTACATGTTGACGGGCGGCGAATAATCGTCCGATATAACAAGTTTTTTTGAAAAAGAAGAGTATTCGATGGACAAGCCGCAAAAGAACAT
>JAEWVL010000203.1 GCA_023396665.1 Spirochaetota bacterium | reverse complement strand
TAGTAGCCGACCGCAGGGCCGCTGCGAAGACTGTTTTCGAATGAAAGCTCGCCAAGCAGGCGTCCGCTCGGATAATAGCGGCGCCATTTTCCGTTATACGTATATTTGTTGCCGGAAGGCTCGGCCGGACCCCGGGCGTAGAGCTTTTTGTCTGCGCTGTAACAGGTGAGTATTCCGCTTTTGTCGTCGTATTCGTAGCTTGCGGTATTGAGGCTTATCTTGTTGTGCCACAGTGCGGTGAAACGGGTGAATTCGCGCAATGTGGCAAGTTCGTCGCGGGCAGTAAGGGGAAACAGGACAAGGAGAAAAAAACAGGCTATTTGAAGAAGGCGCCCTCTCACATCAATCTTTCCAGAGAGAGAGCCCATAGACGCCGTTATTGATAATGGTGACCGTTTTGATCCCGGGGAAATTCTCTGTAATGCTTTTTGTAAGCGCTTCTCTGAACATTTTTTCTGAACCGGATATGACCGCTTTGTCGTCGCTGACGAACATGTGTGACAGATCGATGACACATTCGCCGTCCCTGACCCATATCTGGCGGGGAAGCAATTTGACCGGAACTGTCGGCATCGTGTTTTCATAGCGCGATCCGCGGGAAATCAGCATTAGAATGCTGTGTACATCGTGTTCGGTGTTGCCGCTGAGGGATATGCGGCGCTTCTCTTCGAGCATGTTTGTTCCGTCGGGATTCGGCAGAAACAGGGTGATGTTTTCGCGTGAATCGCGCACCGGAAACGGGGGAAATACAGCCAGGGGATTTCTGCCGGTGTGCAGGCAGAACATCAGGTAATCGGCGCATATCATGAGCGAAAATAACAGAAGCCAGAAACGGTTTCGTTCGCGCCGCTCAGTCTTAATTCGCTGAAGATATTCCTTTATTTTTGAGAATTTCATCTGTTTGCACCCGTTTGATTCATTTATGATTGGATATGATTGGAAACTCTGTTTACTGATCTAAAAACCCGAAGTCCGGATAGTTCCGGTGAAAAACAAATCCGTTTACGGTTCTGTGCCAATTGCCCGGGTCTCGCCGCTTAAATTTCCATAGAACCCGCGCCGCTTTCTCTGTCAAATCAAGATTGCCGGGAATGCATTTTTTTTGCCGTTCCTGCGGCGTGTCGGTATCCCCCCGCCTTGTGTTTTTGACATGCCGATTTTTTGCACGCGAGGGGGGATGTGAGCACTCACGGGCATGGAGCCGGGATAATTCCCGGTTGACTTTAGCCCCCGACAGCAGTATCGGTACTTGTGATGCTGTGAAATATGCCGCACTTGACGGAGCTTTGCATGCAGAAATTTGATGTTGTGATAATCGGTTCCGGGCCGGCAGGCCTGGGCGCGGCGTTCGAACTTGCCGAAAACTCGAAGAAGAAAATTCTCATGATAGACAAGGCGCGTATTTCGAGCGGCGGGCTTCGTAACGACTGCAAACAGAATTACACCTTTCCGGTCGGCTTTGAACAGGAATACTGGACGAAAGAGCTTGCCGATCCCCTGCTTGCGCTGTGCGAGCGGCATCTTGCACCGGACATCAATGAAAAACGCAACATCGCAACCTACCATGAGCGTGCCGCCCGGCTTAACGTGAAGCTGCTTGATATTCGCCAGGCGCACGTCGGTACCGATCGCGCATCGGCGCTGATTGCGGAGCTCATCAGACAGCTCGGTGTTCTCGGTGTGGAAGTGCGTCTCGAATGCGAAGCGATCTCGATCGATTTCGACAGAAAACAGCTCGTCAGCTCGCAGGGGGATATTTCGTTTTCTGATATCGTGATTGCACCGGGTCGCGGCGGCTCGTCATGGCTGCAGCGCCTGATGCTTGGCGCGGGCGTAAGTTTTGTCGATAACATCGTGGATATAGGCGTGCGCGTGGAAGCGCATGAACACAATTACATGATAGTAAAGGATTACTATGATCCGAAGTTTCTGTTTCCCGAGAAGGTGAGGACCTTCTGCACGAACTCGGGGTGTGCGCACGTTGTGCGGGAAAAATACGAGCGCTATTACAGCGTGAACGGTCATTCGCTATCACGCGGAAACGAACCGAACGGGCTGGTCAACTTCGCCATGCTGCGAACGATACAGCTGACCGATCCGGTTGTGTCAGGGCAGCAGTTTGCAGACATTCTCGGGCAGATGGCGATGCAGTTGTCGGGCGGACAGCCGATGATGCAGCGTCTGGGTGATTTCAGAAGCGGCAAGCGTTCAAAACGGGACGGCTTCAATCGCGATCTGTACGATTTCAAGCCGACACTCTCGGACGCGACGCCCGGTGATATTTCGCTTGCGGCGCCTTCGAAGATTTTGCGAAGCATATGGGGGGCGCTCAAGCAGCTTGATACGATTGTTCCCGGGCTGCTTCATCCGTCGACGATACTGTATTATCCGGAAATAAAGACTTATTCGAATCGTCCTGAGTTTATTGACGGGTATTTTGCCGTGCGGCCCGGCGTCTATCTCGCGGGTGACGGTGCGGGTACAAGCCGGGGCATTACCGGTGCGTGGGCCTCGGGTATTCGTGCGGCAAGAGGGGTTTTGCGTTAAAGGTGTTGCATTTGTCCCCGTCCAGCCCGAGCACCGCGCGCACGGAGCGGAGCGTTCAACTCTCAGTTGTCTGAAGTGCCCGCAAATTTACTCTTTGATTAATGATCTCAAAATGTCTGTAAGTTTATCTTTATTTGTTTTACTCGAAGCAACATTCATCATTGCTTTATATAAAATTTCGTCTGGATCATCTAT
>JAEWVL010000183.1 GCA_023396665.1 Spirochaetota bacterium | reverse complement strand
GAATGGCTCAGCGGGGTGGAAGTGTCAATTGCAATGTTCGCTACGGAGAAAAGGTCTATTCACCTCTAATTCCGATGGGAAAGGCCGATTTTATTGTTTCGCTGGAGCTTCTCGAGTCACTGCGTTTCCTCCCCTTTCTTGCCGAAAAAGGCAAGTTGCTGGTCAATAATCTTCGTATCGACCCCGTACCCGTTCAAAACGGCGTTATGGAGTACCCGAATGTGGATTTATGGCTTGATAAAAACATATCAAATGCTATTCTTGTTTCTACTGAGAATGCTCTGAAAGAGGCTGGAAACAACAAGGCTCTTAACATTGTCATGCTGGGAGCTCTTTCCACTTTTCTCGAATTCGATACAAAAGAGTGGGAAGAATCGATTCACATACTCGTGAAGCCTAAATTTGTTGATCTCAATATTAAAGCTTTCGCTCTCGGTAAGGCTTTGACTGAAAACAGGAAATAAATGTTTATGAAAAGAACAGTATTGCTATTGGTATTGCCGATTTTTGCGGCTACTCTTTTGTTATCCTGCAGTTCATACAGGATAACAAACGATATACCAATCAAAGAAAAAATAAGCTCCGCCGCTGTGCTGATTCGGCTAGCGGATACAACAAAGATATCCCATGAAGAGTATATCTCTAATTTCCGGGTGATGGAAAAAGGTGTGGGATCGAGCGCTAAAATTATCTATCTGCCCAGAGACAGTGAAGTATTTACCTATAAAGCGACAAATGAACGCTTATATCAGGAAGCGGCTAACAGCCAATTTCTGAAATACAAGACATTGGGAACAATTCGTGTTTTTTCAGCGGCTAATGAATCTCTGTTGAAGAAATATATGACTGATCAAGGCGTTGACACTCTCATTATATATGAAATCGGGGGTAGCTACTCCTCCCCGCTAAAAGCGATGAAATTTGATTCCGTTGTCGCCGTTATGGATCGTCAGCTCGATGTCGTCTATCTTGATCACCAAAAGGCCTATATCGGCGATGCCGAATATGACACCGATGCGGTTCGAACCGAATTTCTTGATAATCTCACCAGCCGCTGGCATGAAACCATACAGGAGTTAGGGCTTATTTCCGGCAAATAACTTATGGAAAAAGCCGATCCGGACAAAAGCAGATTATCGATAGAGCTTCTTTCAAAGCGGAAAGAACTTGCTCATGAACTTGCAACATGGGCATATAACGAGTGGCATAGGCGCAACAATACCGATTTTCACTACGTAATGCGTGATTATGAAATCAGGGCAAACTCACAAAATATTCCTTCATGCTGGATTGCATTGTATGATGAAATCCCGGTGGGAATGGTCAGTCTGAAAAAATGCGACCTTTTTCACCGTCTTGATCTTTTCCCCTGGCTCTCTGCTCTCTATGTTTTGCCGCAATATAGAGGAAGGGGGATTGGAAGTACGCTGATTGACCGTTCTGTCAATGCCGCTAAAGAATTGAAATATACACGTCTTTACCTCTTCACAGACCGCAAAAATACCGATGAGCTAACCAATTTCTACACAAAACGACACTGGGTTTTTTTTGACAAAAGCCTTGATATGCAGGGACATGAGATCAATATTTTGGCATATTATCTCTGATTCATTGGACTTGTTGACCGCATTATTCACAATGTTTTTACTGCCGCTTACGTAACTCGTCCAGATATGACCATGCTTTTTGCGGAGAACCGCTATGCCGATAAAGAAGCCGGAAAAACTCCATTTTTTTCAATCTAAGGCTTTCTGGAAAAGTTTTGCCCAGACATTGATTCCTTCTGTATCACTGCTACTTGTCTTTATGGTACTTTTGTTTATATTTATCCCCCCTCTTATCGAAGATCAATACCTTTCAAGTCAGAGAAAACAGCTGAACAATCTCATCTCGGTTGCCGTTTCGATTATTAACACGCAGGAATCTCTTGAACGCAGCGGGAAAAAAGATAGAAATACCGCTCAAAATGACGCACTTAGCAGAATACGAGCCATTCGCTACAGTTCGGATAGCAGCGGTTATTTCTGGATACAAAACAGAGACTCAATAGTTATTTCTCACCCGCTTGGCAAAGTCCTTGAATGGAAAACTGTAGAATCGGTATCCTCTGATTACAAGGATGTTCTTCGTCAGGTCATGGAGATGAGCGATCAAATACTTATAAGCAAAGAAAGTGCCTTTATCACGTATGACTGGTATGATCCCGAAACGGCATCGTATAGAAAGAAAATGAGTTTTTTATATTACTATGAGCCATGGCAATGGGTACTGGGTACCGGTGCCTTCATCGACGATATTAAAGACGATAACAACTATATCCTGTTCTTCATTATCACGATAGTCATTATCCTATCCACACTTTCGTTTATAATATCACTTATTCTGTCCATAACACTTATCAAAGCAAAAATTTACGGAGAATCAGTTCAATCTCAACTGGTCATGAGTGAAGATCTTATAAGAAACAAAGAAGAGCAGTTCGAGACCATTTTTCATGTCACACCCTTTCCAACAATTATTGTGAAAACTGATAACGGAAGCATAATAAAAGCTAATCAATCTTTTATACAGATGTTCGGTTTTTCCGAAGAAGAGCTGCTTAATAATTTTCCCGTTTCGTTATCAATTTTAGCAGATAATATATTATCGCCATTGTTATCGTCAACATTAGAATTGAACAAAACCATGCCGGATAAACCCAGTATTGATAAACCTTTTTCCAGCGCACGTTGTAAAAGCGGGGAACAAAAAGTTGTCATGATTTCAGCTGTTCCCATTCGTTTTGAAAGTGAGCTATGCATCATGATTATTCTGGCTGATTTTACCGAACAAAAGAAAACACAGGAACAACTTTCTCAAGCTCAGAAGATGGATACCGTCGGTCAACTTGCCGGCGGCATAGCACACGATTTCAACAATATGCTCGGCGGAATACTCGGAAGTGCGGAAGTACTAAGCTACAATTTGGATGAGAACAGTTCTCTTAATCAATTTGTTCAAACAATTATCGAAGCGGCTCAAAGAGCTTCTTCTCTCACAAAAAAGCTCCTTGCTTTTTCACGAAGGGGGAAATTGATATCCACCCCTATAGATGTGCATGAGAATTTAAAATCGGCCATTTTGTTGCTGAATCGAAGCATTGACAAAAGAATCGATATAGTGGAAAATTTTGCAGCTGATAAAATGATGATTTCCGGGGATCCCTCTTTATTGCAAAATGCCATTTTAAATATTGCTATCAATGCACGCGATGCCATGCCTCGTGGAGGCACCCTCACTTTTTCAACATATAACCTTATTATTGACAAACCATCATTGCAAACCGGTTTTTCTCTTGAGACTGGAATGTATATCGTAATAGAAATCTCTGATACAGGTGTTGGTATTGCCCCAGAAAATATTGCCAAAATTTTTGATCCCTTTTTTACGACAAAACCAATGGGCCAGGGAACCGGTCTTGGACTTTCCGCAGTTTTTGGTACTGTAAAAGAACATCGGGGTTCGATCGAAGTGTACACCGGATTACACAAGGGAAGTACATTTAAACTCTATTTCCCGGTAACGGAAAACAACATCTTAACCGGAAAAGAACCCCGCTTGTCTATTGAGAAAGGAAAGGGTTGTGTTCTTGTCGTTGATGACGAATCTATCATTCGCAATACAGCTTATGGTATGCTCTCTGCAATGGGATTCGATGTTCTTCTGGCAACTGACGGAGAAGAGGCTGTTTCCATTTATGATAAAAACCGAAATAAAATCGACATTGTTATCCTGGATATGGTTATGCCTAAAATTTCAGGCAAGGAGACATTTTATCGTCTCAAAGAAAAAAATGCCGACATCAAGGTTATTTTCACTTCCGGCTTTAATCCCGAAGGCTTTCACACTGATATTTCTGCTCTTGAAGGATACCCCTTTCTACAAAAACCATATCGTCTTTGCGAATTAAACAAGACTATCTCTCATCTGCTTTCAGTAAGTGGATAACAATCTCTGGCAGGTTCGACATTGCATAGATTGTTATCCAAGAAATGCTGTACCCCTCTCTTTTACTATACTGATGAAGGTTTTAATTGAACGATCCCCGGTTTTTTCATAATCTTTAGGGAAATAACATCCCGGAAGTTCTCCCAAAGAACGATGATACCTCAAACATTCACAACAAATTCCCTTTCGAGAACAAGAAAAGGTACAAGTACAATTGTCTAGATTTCGAGTTTGTGTACATTCCTTCATTTTCCCCTCTCATATTCAGAGTAATAAGTTGATTCGGCTTTTATATCATGTCGAACTGTTACAACAACTATTCTATCACTTCTTGTATCAAAATAATATGTAGAGGGCCTTAATTGTTCTATGTTGTTTACCTTAACATAAGAGTTTTTATTTTCATCGAGCACATATTTTTCCAGACTTAGCAAATATGTATTTGGAGATAAAAAAGTGGTGAACGTCTTTTGTTGTGATTCAAAACCAATTTCTGTACGCCCGGCATCCTGTTTGTTAATTAGGACTCGATAATAACATCTTCGGTCTTTCTCTATTGAAGGGGAAAAAACTATTATTTTCGCATTATAGTCCTCTGGTTGTGAATATTCTTGAATGACAACCGTTTCCCCCTTTTTTTTAACTACTAAAGTACCATCCGCTCCATTCGACAATAAAAGTAATGCAATATCACTGTATCCACGACGACTTGCGGCAATTAAAGGTGTTTCTTCATATTCTGACGGGCGATAATCAATTTTGGGGTTTTTCGAGAGAACAACGGATACCGCACGCACATTACCAGTCAAAGTTACGAGATATAATAGTGACTTCTTATCGCCACCAGTTTGATTAACATTTGCTCCTGCATCAAGAATAGCACCTAATATTTTGACAAAAGAATCACTGGAAGGATCACTCGCTTTTGAAAGCAATGACACTAATTTGTAATTTTCGCTATTTTCCGCTATATCCAGGCTGCTTAAGCCGGCTGAATTTCTTCTCCAAGGGGATGCGCCTGCCAAGAGCAGTTTTTCCACCAATTCAACATCATTATTCATTGTCGCATAGTGAAGGGCACTATCACCCTGTTGAGTTGAGGACTGTTCAATGTATGAACGAACAAGAACTATTGCGAGTGGATCTCCATTTTTATCCCTCATGTTGTAATCGCTTATTTTGTTACGAACTTTTTCAAAGCTTTGATAATCCAAAGATTTAACAGCTGTCATAACTTGGCTATCAATCACCTGAGCATTTATTGATAATGAAATTATGAATACCATTGCCAGATATATTTTGTTCATTTTTTTAAAGATCATAATCTCACCTTTTTTAAATAACTGTCTTTATTTTCTGGATAACAAACCAATTGCTACATTTTTTTCTGGATTGTTATCCACTTTATCCAAAATGCTTGTCTATAAATATATATTCATGAAAATTGTCAAAAAGAGAGTGATTCCCATGAAAAAATACAATTCATTTTTATTTGATGCCGACGGAACAATATTAGATACGACCGATTTAATTGTTCATTGTTTCAGAACAACCATTAATCACTTTAAAAAACCAGCAATTTCTGATGATGAAATAAAAAAATATATTGGGCTTCCATTTTTATCACAATGTGAAAAATATTTCGGCAATATATCTGAAGAGGAAGCCATACTAATCCGCAACTTCCATAGAAATTATCAATTATCTGTTTTTGAAAAATATATAAAATTACTTCCAGGAACATTTTCTCTTTTCAAATTTCTCAAATCGAAAGGATGCAATATTGTAATAGTCACATCAAGGGCCAGATCGACTCTTGACATTTATTTGAAGCATTTTGAATTAACTTCACTAATCGATTTTACAGTCACTCCCGATGATATACAAAAACCGAAACCAGATCCTCAATCCTGTTTCCATGCTCTGGATATGCTAAAAGAGAAAGCTTCCAATGCTTTATTTATCGGAGATGCCGTATTTGATGAATTATGCGCATATAGAGCAAAGATTGATTTTGCTCTTGTACAATGGACTCATCAACCACGCTCTCTTTTCCAACATGTCACATACGAAATTGATAGTTTTGACCATTTCAAACAAGAACTTGAATTATGGATCTGAATAGCCTGCTGCCAAATATATCGTCGCTTCATCTTTTTGTTCAGATCCCCATTCGTAATGCCATATAACCGAATGTTCTTCCTGATACTTTTTTATTATGAATGAAGAAAAATATTTCGTAAGAACTTCTTTTCCTTCATCAAGTTTCAATTTTTTCGTCTCCCATTCGTCAATGATATCGGCTATCATTGACGAGATTGATGCCCTATACAAATTCCTGCAATCAATAGCAAGCTTGTATGATAATTCGTCAAAGGTATAATGAACTCTTTTATAACAAGAAGGATCCCGTTTCTGATAGTGTACAAGTCCACCTCCAAGAGATTCCTTTTGATTTTTGTGATTCAAAAAAATTATATTCAGGCACTTTGCAATAATTTCTCTTTTTAATTGTCCACTTTTTTCTGACAATTGTACTATCTTTTTTATCGTGTTGACATGTAATGATATTGTTGTTCGCATTGTTAATACCCTCAGGTGTTTATATATATACGGATACGGGTATCATTTTGTTGGATATTTTTAGTTTTTTTTGTTTAAGCGCGGATTTTAATGTCAACTAACAACTTACCCATATATAGTAGTTTACCGCAAATTGCACAATCTCTATGCCAGAACATGATAACAATCTTAAACGCCACACCCGGTTCTGGAAAGACCTCGCTTCTTCCATATTTCCTTGTTAAGGAGGGAATTTTTAGCGGAAAAATACTTATGCTTGAGAGCCGAAGAATCACTGCACGAGCAGCTGCACAAAGAATCTCATGGCATTTGAACGAACCAATTGGAAAAAAAGTTGGCTTACGAACCCGTGATGAGACAATTTGTTCAGTTGATACTATTATTGAAATAATGACGGAAGCAGTTTTGCTTAGAATACTGCAAAACGACCCCAGCCTTAAAGGAGTATCACTAATAATTTTTGATGAATTTCACGAAAGAACTGTCAATGCAGACCTTGCTCTTTCCTTAATCCGCGAATCAATTTCTCTTTTCAATCCTACATTAAAGATCCTGATTATGAGCGCTACACTCACTTTTGAAGACATAACAGCATCTCTTCCTGAAGCATACTATATTCAAGTCGAGGGGAATCAATATCCGGTTGAGATCGAATATCGCCCTCCGCAGAAAAACGAATCGCTACAAAGCCAAATCTGTAATGCAGCAAAATCATTAGTTCTATTGAGTAAGGGGGATATTCTAGTTTTTTTGCCCGGATTGACTGAAATCCGGAAAACTGAAGACGCACTCCGCAAATTTCTACCTCACATAGAAATAGAAAGTATTCACGGTTCTTATTCTATATCCAGTCAGCGCTCAGTTATTGAAAAAAAGGGATATCAACGTATTGTCTTAGCCACCAATATTGCAGAAACCAGCTTAACCATTGATGGAATTGAAGCAGTAATCGATAGTGGTATTGAAAAAAGATCTCGATACAATCCTGCGACAGCTATGGAACATCTTGATACACTTCAAATTACAAAAGAAAGCGCCGAACAAAGAGCTGGTAGAGCAGGAAGAACAGCAAAGGGAGTATGTATTCGCCTTTGGAATCACACCGATGTTCTTATAAAAAAACGCCCCAATATCCTTTCTTCAGATCTTGTTCCCCTGGTCATGGAATGCCTTTTATGGGGTACACATCCGGATAAAATGAAATGGATAACAAACCCGCCGCAACCTATGATAACTAAAGCATTAGAGGTATTACAAAACCTCTTAATGTGTAAAGGACAAACTCTGACAAAACTGGGAACAAAAGCTGCATTGTTATCCACTCATCCCCGTTTATCACGAATGATTATTTTAGCCGAAAATGAAGAGAAAAGCCTGGCAATATTATTAGCAGGAATAATGTCTGAACAACAAATACCCTCCGGTGATTTAATTGAAACATGTATTAAAATAACAAATGATGGATTTTCTCTGTCTCTTCAGAAATCGATCAATCGAATCGCAAGAGAAAACAAAATCAAATTTCGACAACCCGAAACGCAGATGATACGAAACAAAACGGGAGCACATCTATACAATGCCTATCCCGAAAGAGTAGCGCTTTACGCAGGGCAAAACCGATATATTCTTTCCTCAGGTAGAGCAGCACGAACAACTGAAACGTGCAACAGCAAATTTATTATTGCATGTATTATTGATGGGGGTACAGACGAAGGATTGATTCGCTCATATACCCCAATTAATTATGACGTACTTGTTCAACTGGTCGGTAATCCACAAAAATATACACATATTGTATGGACGGGATGGAAGTATCACTTACATACTAAAACTGTTCTTGCCGGCATTGTCCTGTCT
>JAEWVL010000169.1 GCA_023396665.1 Spirochaetota bacterium | reverse complement strand
GGGTCTTCAGTCTACCGGCTATCTCGCATACAAACGCTTTCCCAGGGCGCGCATTGTACCTTCAGAAAACGATAGCTACTTCAGACACTCGACGCTGCGGGGATACGTTCAGGATCCGACGGCCGCGATGATGGGAGGAGTCAGCGGACATGCCGGACTGTTCTCAAACGCCTCTGAACTTGCGATAATTTTTCAGATGCTGCTCAACGGAGGCAGCTACGGCGGGCGCCGTTATTTTGAAGAATCGACCGTCAATCTTTTCACCAAAACCGGATCGTCTGACGGACGGCGCAAGCTTGGCTTTGACGGCTACGACAACCATAATGGAAAAAAATACCCCTCGCAGCGTGCGGGCACCGAAATCTTCGGCCACACCGGATTTACCGGGACCTGTGTCTGGGCGGATCCCCAAAAAAATATGGTCTATGTGTTTCTCTCAAACAGAACCATCACCGGCACCTCGAATCTGCTCAACCGCATAGAGGTTCGCCAGAACATTCTCGACGTGATATACGAGGCGATGTAAGGGAACGATGTCAGGCTTTCAAATTTTCCCGGCTCACCGCACCTGTTTCAGCTGATCCCACCTTGTCGTATATGCGGGCGTCATATACTGACGCCGCATCGCCCATTTTTTTTCAATGCCTTCAGAGGCATGAAAAATAGCGCCTTTGCCGTAACGCTTGTTGATCATATCCGAAACAGCGGAAAGCCTCTCTTCTTTGCTGTCACGCAAGGGTGAGGAAAACAGATTCTGCTGAATGACGTCGTCCGGCACGATGCCATTGAGAAAAATGCCGCACTTCTTGTAAGAGAAACCGCAACGAAAAATCTTTTCGATGAGAAAAACCGCCATACGCGTGATAGCGCTGGATGAACAAGCCGGCGAATCAAACTCGAAACTTGCGGCGTTCGTGTACTGCGCTGTGTCCAGAAATGGATTGGTCGCAAGAAAAACGGTAACAGAAGAGGCGGCTCCCTTTTGCCTGCGCATTTTCGCGATCGCGACAGCCGCATATTCGCTGATCGCCTCACGCATCTCTTGTAAAGAGCTGATCGGCGTTCCGAATGATTTTGACGAGCAGATGTTTTTTTTGTCCGGTGCCGCATCCTCAAGCGGAAGACAGGCATGGCCGCGCAGTTCCTCGGCAATGCGAAGACCTACGATACTCAGATGCTTAAGAATCCAGGCGTCCGGGAGTTGAATAAAATCCCAGGCGCTCTTAATCCCCTGAGAGAGCAGCAATTTGTTATAGGCGTAGCCGATGCCCCAGATATCGCCGACTGCAAAATTTTGCAGTGCCCGGCTGATATCCTTGTCGTCGAGCAAAGAACACACGCCCTTGCAGGCTTTATCTTTCTTTGCGATTTTATTTGCGAGCTTTGCAAGCACCTTCGTCTTCGAAATGCCGACCGACACCGGAATGCCGATATGCCGGCGCACACAGTTACGCAGACGCTCTCCGTAGGCTCTTACCGAGCTAAGCGCCGGCAGATAAAGGAAAGCCTCGTCAATCGAATATATCTCGATATCGGCGGCAAAGTCGTTGAGCGTGCTCATTACCCGCTGAGAAAAATCACCGTAGAGCGTGTAATTGCTCGAAAGAAAGCGTCCCTTCTTTTCAAGAATCACATCTTTGCATTTGAAGAAGGGGGTTCCCAGACCGATACCGAGATCTTTCGCCTCCTGTGAACGCGCGACAGCGCAGCCGTCATTGTTCGAAAGCACCACCACGGGGATACCTTCAAGCGAGGGATCAAAGACACGTTCGCAGGAAACGTAGAAATTATTGCAGTCCACAAGTGCACATATCATGGTGACAATGTATACATATGTATAGTGTCGTCAAGCGAATCTTTTCTGCGGATAATCACGATATGAGGACTCTGCACCTTACTGAAAAATAAGCGGTATTTTCATTTACTAATCCCCCTCATATATGAGTGTGGGCTGCAGGGTAAGGCGGCGCTGAGATGACAAAAAGAAGACTGAAACTGATTTCAATTCATATTAAAGAATCTTTCCAATCCGTCCCGCTCGCGGCGGCTTCACTTAAGGCGCAGCTCGATTCACAGTCCGACATAGCCGCCTCTATCGATGTGCTGCTGTGCGACTATTATGCGCATGAAAGCGCAAAAACGATCGCTGATGATATCTGCGCGGACATCCCGGCTTTGATCGGATTCTCAACGTATCTGTGGAACAGAAAACCTGTCGAACTTATCTGCACTCTGATCAGGGAGAGATTTCCCGATACCCTCATTTTTGCCGGCGGTGCCGAGGCGACGGCGCTTCCATTGGAGCTTCTGCAAAGTGCGCCCTTTGATTTTGTCATCAAGGGAGAAGGCGAAATAATTTTGCTTGAAGTAATGCGACGGCTTGCCGCTGGCGTGAGTATCGCCGGCATTGCCGGTGTGTTTTTGCGGGGGGATACGGTCTTTCAGGAAAAAGACCAGCAGCCTGTGCTTGATCTGAACTCACTGCAATCTCCGTATCTCACAGGAACGCTCGATCCGGCAAAGTATCGCGGACTTCTGTGGGAACTGTCCCGCGGCTGTCCCTTCAAGTGCAGCTTCTGTTTTGAGTCAAGAGGCCTTGCCGGTGTGAGAAAATTCTCACTGGAAAGAATTCAGCGGGAGCTTGAGCTTTTCGAAGAGAATGAAGTCACTCAGGTGTTCGTGCTGGATCCCACTTTTAACAGCGACAGCGTCCGGGCGAAAAAAATACTGCGCATGATACGCAAAACAGCTCCGCTTATTCATTTCAATTTCGAAGTAAGATCCGAGTTTCTGGACAGCGAAATCGCTTCGCTATTCGCTGAGATTAATTGCAGCCTGCAGATCGGACTTCAGAGCGCACACCGTGAGGTGCTCTCGAAGCTGAACCGTACGATTGATGTCGCCGACTTTGCCGCTAAAATCGCAGTGCTGAACGGTGCCGGCGTGCTGTTCGGACTCGATCTCATCTACGGGCTTCCGGGAGATAATCTGAATGGTTTCAAAGAGAGTCTTGATTACGCGGTTTCACTGCAGCCCAATCATCTCGATATTTTCAGACTCACCGTTCTGCCGGGTACCGTTCTGTATGAGCAGGCCGGGTCGCTCAATCTGCACGCGCAGAAGGATGCGCCCTATGCGCTGGTCTCGTCCTCAACTTTTTCAGTAGCCGAACTCGAACAGGCCGAATCTATAAAGACTGCCTGCGACATATTTTACAATCGCGGGGGATCTGTGGGATGGCTGTTCATGGTTCTTGAAGAGCTTGAACTCGGCGCATCGGATTTCTTCTCGGAATTTACGCAATTTATCGCTATGCCAAAAGACCCCGACCATCTTACAGGGGATGAGATTACGACCCTGCACTTGTCTTTCGTGAAAGAGCAGTTTACGAAACATGGGAAGAGACAATATTTCCCCGTTATAGAGGATATAATCAAAATTCACGGCGCTCTGAACAAATCGCTCTATTCAGGGCCTGCAGCTCCGGCGGATACGATTGTTCCGGATGGTTCGGACGTGTTCAAATTGGCACCGGGAACGGTGCCCCTGTCGCTGAAATATGATTACAATGAGCTCATGAATGTGGGTGAACTTGATTTTCAGGAGTTTCTGGAAAACTATGACCGTAATGATACCAGTCTAGTAATATACAATTGCAAGGGCAGCGTTAAGACTTTGGTGATTGACGAACCGCTCATCCATATGCTTGAATCATTGGACGGTGTTCGCTCTTTTCAGAATGTAATTTCACACGAAAGCGAATCAAATCGAATAGAAATGAGAGAGTTCTTCGATTTTGCGGTCGAAGAGCAGATGCTGGAATTGTGTCAGCGCTGATGTACCAAATGAATTCAGTCTGCATTATCATATATGCGCGTTCTCTCTTTTTCCCCGATCACCGCCTTCAATGCCAGGGCAATAATGACAATACCGACGATATCGATCACGAGACGCGCGAGGGCGAAACGGTAGCCGAGCGCCTTCATTTCAAACAGCAACATCGGTATCTTCGTGGTCGACCAGGCACCAATGAAGATCAGAATGTTCGAGAAAGAGGCTCCCTTCTTCATCAAAACCGTCGCAACGGGAAAGGCACCGTAAAGTGGACCTGCTGCGGCTGAGCCGAGACTGAAGGCGATAAGAATACCTTTCAATCCCGAACCTTCACCCATGTATTTCATCATCTTTTCACGGGGTACCCACACATCGAGAAGCCCGAGCAGCAGAAAAATCGGCGGCACAACGAGAAGAATAGTCACGGTCTGTCCCCAAAGACCTTCTGCGATTTTCGGCGCTTTTGCGGGAAAGGCGATGACCATGACTGTCAGCAGCGCAAGAGACACAATAGCGGGGATATACCTGGCAAGACCTGATTTCTTTTTCACAATGACACCATCCATGCGACGAAAAACGCCGCGGCAAATGAAAACACAAAAGCCATCAGGTTTCTGAGGATCGCGGCCCGCTTTCCGAAACAGCTGATCTCAAGCGGCAGTGTGACGATTCCCACCATCATTAGCGCCGAGACAAAAGTCGCCGTCTGCAGAACACCGGCACCGTTACGCAATAGCTCACCCGCCAGAGGAAAAGCGACAAATCCCGGAATCAGCGTGACAGAGCCGACTAAAGCGGCGATCGATGTTCCGATAATACCGCTCGATTCTCCGATATTGGCGGATACGAATTGCGAATCAAAAAAAGCAAGCCCCAGGGCGATTAATATGAGTACCACGATGAACTGGGGGAGTATTCCCTCGAAGGCCTTGAAGCCCTTCATCAGTGCCGCTTTTGTCTTTTGTCTGTCCTTCAGTAGCGAAACGCCGAAAAGCGCAAACAGCGCAACATAGAAAAAAATTGTATCCACAAGTATCCCCCCGCTATTGCATGTAACACTTGGCACTTCAGCGAATTATAAAACCCGCAGCAATGACGGCCAGCACAATAAATGGTGCCGGTATTTTCTTCCAAAGCAGCAGCGCGGTACAGATGACAAATACTGCGGCCGAGTCATAAGAAAAACCGATGTTTCTGCCCAGTATCAGCGCGGCCGAGATTATCAGACCGACAGCCGCGGCGGTGATGCCCCTGAGCGCGACGCGGATAAGTGATATTTTCTTGAGTTCGTTCCACAGC
>JAEWVL010000156.1 GCA_023396665.1 Spirochaetota bacterium | reverse complement strand
CAAATTGCCGCCAGGACCAGAGCATTTCGCGATTGAAAGAAAGGAAATTACGCCGAAAAAAATCTTTCAGTGAAACAGATAAGAAAAGATAGTTCAGGTCATTTGAATAAAGAATATCGTTTACGGTATTCCGAAGGAGACGTTCCCGATATCAAGCGGAATGTTTTATTGAAATGCGACGGGTCATTGAATCCAACCCTGAACATGATATCGTTGACCGGCAAGGTCGTATCTCTGAGCATCTGCAGCGAGACGCTGACACGAAGGCGGTTCAGATATTCGATCAGTGTACAGCCCGTCACTTTCAGAAAACGACGCGACAGGGTGTTGCGGTCGATACAGTAACGCCGGGTGATGTCGGCAATCGTGATCCTCTCGCGATAATTCAAATTGAGATAGTTAATTATCTGCCGCATCTCTTCGTTGCAGGTGATCTGAACTGCCTGATTTTCAGCCGGCCCTATCCGCTGAATGAGATTCAGCAGCTCGATGAAATAAGAGCGCGCAAGACAGGGCCAGATTTCGTGAACCGGATTTGTCAGTATCGATTCAATGGAATCAAGAAGCTCATTCACCCTGATCTGTTCGTTCGGCCCCAATTGCACCGATTTTTGACACGGGTCCGCAGACAAGAAGTTTCTGATACTGAAAAGGTCAGTCAGTTCCGTCTGTGTGAACGACGCCGAATGATCGCTTATTGCCCGCAGTGTCAGATTGCTGTTGATCACCTCGGGAAGAAAATAAAGTGTCCGCACCGAATATCCTGTTTGCGAGACGCCGTCGATGGAATCTTTATCACATAGGCACAGAATAGCCGGTGCGATATAGGGAACGATAGTACCGTTCAGGGTAATTGTTCCGCTTCCCTTTTCAAGCAGCAGCAGTCGGTAATGCGAACCGAATCCCTTTTTATCAGGGACATCCGCGTTCTTTTCATAATACAGGTGTAGAATGTAATCAGGATGCACTGTCTCGCTTCTCGTGATGAATTCCAATGCGGACACCTCCCGTCAGATGCAATAAGTTGTACATTACGTTGCCAACGCCGGATTGATCAACCTTATTGTGGTCATAACATGTTCGAAGAGTCTGTGTGGTGCCCGCAAATAGTTGCAATAAGCGGCTGATCCCATGTCTACGAAATGTAACAAAGAACTGGAAAAGCAAGCATTTTCTTCTGACCGAAAGAAGCGGAGCGACCGACAATCCCAATACCTTCGGGTCGTTTTGAAATGACCGCTCGTAATCGGTATTACCTTGATTCGTTATCATTGTGATTATCCCCCAACTTCAAGTGACAATCGCCCCTTCACATAAATGGCAAATTGGAGTATAAACGGACATCGATAAATTGCGTCACTTGTCCGGAATAACATGTTTTGCCGCCGGCCGGCAGCCAAGCGTGTCGAAAAAAACGGCAACAAAACTGTTTCAGCCGTCTTCGGATACGGAGTAATTGAGAGATGACAATAGTAAGAAGGAGTATCGGAGGTAAATATGAAAAAAATCATAATCTTCACGCTTATCGCATTGATGATGTCCGCGTGCGCCGAAAGCGGATGGAAGAAAATCAATGAACAGAAAATCGGTTTTGCCGCTAACGCAACCGGATTCATCGATGAAAACCGGGGTGTCGCGGTGGGGGCGATGGGCGAAGTCCATTATACAAACGACGGGGGAAAGGACTGGCCGAGGGCCGACAATGTTTCACAGTGCCGCTACGCGTTTGATGCGCTGCAGTCAGGCGAGATATTTCATACGGGAAACGGCGGCAGTGTCGGAACCAGTACCGACGGCGGCAAAACCTGGAATATGATGGAAAAACCCGTCGCATCCAAAGCCGGGCTGATTAATTTTTACGATCCACAGAGAGGTTGTACCGTCACCTTGACGAATGATATCCGATATACCCTGGACGGCGGTAAAAGCTGGATGACTATGGAAAAACCGGGTGATGCGGGTCTTATTATGGCGATTGACCAGTATTCCGAAACAGGCTTCTGTTTTGCCGACAAAAAGGGCGTGCTATATGTCAGCGCCGACACGGGTCAGACTTGGACAGCCAACCCGCTTCCGGTAAATGAGAACGCCATTGATCTGAAAAACCTGTCGAAAAACTCTGCGGCACTGCGCTTTACCGATGCAAATAACGGAACGGTTGTTATTGTCGCCGCGAACAACGACGTTAACAAAAGTAAAATCGTCGTCATGCGTACCGGTGACGGGGGTAAAACCTTCTCAACGGAATCGTTCGCTTCAAAAGTGAATAGCGGATCGACGCTGTTTCTTTCACCCGATTCGGCTTTGCTGACCGTTACCGGGGCCGGAACGATTGAAGTTTACAGACACCTAGCCCTTAATCATTGACTGATATCAACGATTTGACAGTCATGGGCCAGTCCACTTAGCAAAATTGTATGGCTGTTTTTGTATCCTGTCGGCGGGCAAGGGCGACGAGGGGCAGAAGCGTTTTAGCTTTCGACCCTCGCCTTTTTCCCTCATGCGGGGGGATACGAACAGCTGAAATCTCCTACTCGTAGCGGGCTTTCTCCGCCTGCATCCTTCGCAGGAGGCTGCCGCGAAATGATCGAGAATCTTCACGAACGAGTCATAGTCCCTGAAAGGGGCGAGAAAGCCCGCCATGTTCTGTGCCATGGCGGCGAAGTTCCCCAGATTCGCGCGCAAGTTACGGCTTAGCGCGGCGATATCCCCCCGCCTGAAATTCGCGCATCGCGAGCAGTCGAGCCTGCAGGGAGCCAGCTTGCTGATGATTTCTTCAGGAGCGCAGGCCTTGTTGTTTTTTAAAAATTACTGTAAACGGCAAACATGCTGCTCTTGCATGGATGTCGCTGCACCGTTTTGCCGTAAAAAGCCGTAAATAAAGTCTTGCACATATGCGGTTTTGGAATTATTTTTAGTATGGCAATATTATTTTTGTCTATGAATCGCGACCAAACGCTCAACAGGAGGACGTATGAATAATCTCGAGACGTGCTACGAGTCTGTCAGGGAAAAGATTGTTTATCTCGATTGTGTCGAAGAAAAGCGGAAAGTCAAAAGCACCGCAGAGCGTCTTTCGAAGTATAATTATCAACCGCCCTTTGTCTTTGAAGCCCCCGGTTTTGTTACTTACAGTCAGAAAGACGCGCTTCAGCAGCTGAAAAAACTGAAAAAACTGAAAGACGATACGGTGAGCGCCACCGGTGCGGCTGCCGGGCATTCAGCCGAAGAGGTGAAGGTGATGGCGATGGAGATGTTCTATAAGGAATTCAAACTGTTACAGCATCTGCGAAAGGACATTCCCGAGGCCTGGGACCATATAAATGAATTGTACGAGGATGACTGAGTTCGCCGTGCTTTGATCAGCACATTTCACGATTGGAAGAAACGGAACTGTTCTACGGAATATCTATCATTTGTTGAAAACAGATAGGAAAAGCCGTTTTCGTACAGTTCCTTTTTTTTTATTCAATCGTGAAAAGCTAAAGTCAATGGACTTTTTAATAAACGGGGCCATGCGCTATACGGGAATAAGTACGGCCGGGATAAAAATTTTGAAAAAAAAGACCGTCCAAAGGGGACGGTCTGAAAAAATAGTGAGAGAGCCGGTGTAGGCGGATGACCCGCCTTCGAACTGCTTATTTCGGCGGCTCGCTTGATTCAAGAAAGCGGCCAGTGATCTTTCGATGAAAATCTTCAAAACTTTCCTTTTCGGTGATGCCGAACATCTTGAGCACATCGTTTTCAAGGTGTTCGAAGGTGTACTTGTCTTTCTCGATATTGCACATCTCGTTGGCGAGATAGGTGATAAAGACGATGTCGTAATATTCGGGAGAAGCCAGAAGCGGCGAGTGGTGGTATTTTATCGCCTCCGAAACATATTCGGGAAGATTCCATTTTCGCGATATCTTTTCGCCGATTGCCGAGTGGCTGATGCCGATTGAAATCTCCTCGATTACCGTCGAGCTTTTCATCTCGCGGTTTTCGGTGATCTCGTTTATCCACTTGCCCAGAATGTCGCTTGAAGCCAGAAGAACAATCTTTCCGAGGTCGTGCAGCATCGCCGAGAGAAAAACCCTGTCCGTAATTCGCTGGCGTCCGGTCAGATTCGCTATTTCGCGCGCGTAGAAGGCCACATGATTGCAGTGCGCCCATATTTCCTTGTACTGAATATACTTCTGATCCATCAGCGCTTTCGCGCTCGAGGCGGCTACGATCGCAGAAAGATTTTTCGTGCCGATAATCTTTACCGCGTCATCCACCGAATTGATCTTTTTGCGGGAGATGAAACCGGCAGAGTTCGCAAGGCGCAAAACCGCGGTGGTCAGTCCCGGGTCGACGGTTACACACGAAATGATATCGCGTATATCGGCGTCCGGAACATTACAGAGTTTTTGCAGCGTTCGTACGTTTTCCGGAAAAGAGGGTATACCCTCTATCTGCTCGAGAATTCTTCTGTGCACTTCGTTGGTGATCTGCAAGGGCTTCAGTTCGCGGGGAATGGTGACCACCGACTGTGTAAGCTTGTCGTTCGATGCAATCGAGAGAGACTCTTCACCCATTCCGGAATTTTTAAGAAAGAAAAGTGTCAGCAGAAGGCCGAGACCCTCACCCTCGCTTTCGTCGCGAATCGAGCCGTAGAGTTCGGCGAAATCGGAAGATTTTTTCACCGATTCTATTCTGTCCTGAATTCTTTTCATCTCGTGAGGCAGTATCGGCGTGTTGTTTCTTATGAAGATTTTGGTGCCCTCGGTGGTCTTCTTGAAAAAGACCTCAACCTTGAGATCATGAGTGCGAAGCTTGTCTTCGATCTTCTCTTTCTCGGTCGTTATGTATTTTTTGAATTTGTTCATACCCAGCGAATACTGAAGCTGGTCACTGATGTTCAGGTTGTTGCTTTTAAAAAAATACCTTTTCGAATTGGCCTTAACGGCATTGATGATCAGCTCTTTGAGCACAGAGGTGAGTGTGTCGTGAAGAAAAATCTTGTCACCCCTCTCGAGCAGTTTTTTTGTCAGGGAAGAAACAAAGGTGTTTTTTTCCTGATTGAAATAGTAGAATGAAAACCCGACCGTTTCACCCTTTTCGATCTTTGAAGCGAACTCCGAAGTTTGTTCAGCAATCATAATAGCCTCTCTCATGTGTATCACTACTAACTGTTGGCAAAGGAGGTGTTTCCCGCCGGCTGTCCGGAAGGAAACCATTCTAGATGTTAGACATTAGGGAACCTCGAATAATTACCACCCGCAATGATTTTGCCTCGTTTTTCACTGGAATTATTCGAGGTTCGAGTTGCGAAGATTAGTTTTTAGAGACTCCCATTTATGGTGCTTATGTTAGTCCGGATTTGATTAATTACAAACATTTTTAATAAAAAAATGTATAAAATGAAATATTTTACCTTACAAAAACCTAACATCAGATTTGCAGAAAAATACCTTAACAGTTATATGTGAGTGATTAAGAATTATTCGCAAGGTGCGGCAAATTCCAAGAAACCGGCATGTGCGGGCGAGAGAGTGACGACTCTATTTGACCGGTATGTAAATTTCGCTTTCCGAATTTTCGTCGTCAGGAGATGTTGAAAGCGGACCATAATATTCAAAATTAAACGGATAAGCGGGTGCAAAACTGCTTTCGGGAAGAAAGGTGTTGTATATAAATTTATAGGTGTGGCCGACGTCAGCGGCAAGCCCCCGGTGCCTGAATTTCAGGTAAGAGCAAGGGGGGATAATTTTGGAAACGAGCACTGAACTGCTCTCGATTTGCGGGACTTCAACGGCAGTCATGAAAAAAAGCCCGCCGTAATCAGAGTATTCTGACCAGTACTGCAGCTGATAGAATTTCACCGGATCGGTTTTTGCCGAAAGAGTGTCAGTCTCCCGCTGTAGCGTGTTCCACATTCGCCCGATTATAGAAGGGTCATCGCCTTCGGCCAGAAAAAACGCGTGCCCCATAAAACACATCTGCGGAAGCGTCACCACTTCAGGAGTCTGTTGCCTCATCTTTGAATGGTATATGCAGCTGTCGAGCGAAAGCGCCCCGACAAGTGAAAGCAGATTGAGGTTTTTTGCATTGCGAAGCTGCTGCGGCGAGCTGCCGAATTCTCTTTTGAATGCGCGTGTAAACGATTCATGGGTGCCGAAGCCGTAATCGAAAGCGATCTCGATAATCTTTTTATTCGTTGAGACCAGTTCGCGCGCAGCCTCGCTGAGACGCCGCTTGCTCAGATAAGAGTAGGGGGTAAAGCCTGTGACGCCGTGAAAGGTCCGTATGAAGTGATACAGCGAGAGCCCGCTACGCTTCGCCACCTCCAGCATGTCAATCTGCTCACGAAGGTTTCTCTCCAGATAATCCGCCGCTGCCAGTATCGCTTCACGATTTGTCATAGCCGGCCTCTTCGATCTGTTTGTCGATTCGCGCGATTTCCGCACTGAATCCGGTACCGGTGCCGTTGTATTTGATCAGCCTTTCTCTCAGCGAGAGTAAAAACTGCATCGCCTCGCTCGAATCGGGCCTGAAGGGACGATGGCGCAGGTCGCGTAGCAGCCGGCCGATTTCAGACGTTTGCGCCAGCGTTTCGGGGCGCAGATTGGTTTCGAAAAAGAAATCGCGAATGTAGCGAAGCGCCTGCTCCGAAGGGTGCAGCATGTCCTCTTCATAAAATCGGTAGTCGCGCAGCGAATCGATCATGAGCTCGTACGAGGGAAAATAACGGTTGTTCGCAAGCCCTTCGACGGCCTCGTGCAGCGCTGCGATCAAAAGCGCCTTGCTGCGCGCGTTTTCGCTGAAACCGTCTTTCAGGTGACGGATGGGACTGACCGTGTGAATGACCGTTTTGCCGGGATAGCGCGCGGCGACACTGTGTATTGCCCGACGAACTTCATCAAATTGTAATATGCGCTTTATTATTTCACTTGCGGGCAGTTTGTGGCAGTTTGCCAGTACGCGGTTTTCCCTGGTATATATC